>JADFCT010000367.1 GCA_017161665.1 Candidatus Sumerlaeota bacterium | reverse complement strand
ATCGTCCTACGATTATCTATAGTTCTCCAGACGGTAGTCTCGGCGCCAGCATTACCCAATCCCATCAATTTGTTCTCTTCAATCCCAAGGAAGGGAAAAACCTGCCCACTGAATTCAAGGGGCATACAGGGACTGTAACGGATCTGGATTTTTCACCGGATCTCAACCGCATCGTATCGGCCTCGGCCGATGGCACAACTCGCCTGTGGGATACGAGTTCGGGTACCGAGTTGATGGTTCTGAAAGAAACCGACAGTCGGTTTGTTCGATTTACTAAAGATGGTCGTAAGATTGTGACGGTCTCACAGGGTGGAAAAGCGGAAGTCCATGACACGTTACCCTGGAGAGTTCGAGACTATCCACCAGACGGTGATGATTCTTTCAAGGAACGTGTCACAGCGCTGAAGCGTGAACGATATGCCCAATGGATCAAGGCTCAGGAGCGTAGGGATTCAGGCGAAACGGATCCCGAAACGATTCGAATCATCACTCAAGCAATGGAGCGCCCGCGCCCCATCGTGGACACAAATACACGATCCTTCGCCACCCGGCGCCTTTTCGCGGCCATGGGAACGGCGATCGCCTATGACGATCTTTCATTGGATCAATTCAAAGGAAACCTGCCCGCCGAGTTTTCTCCATCTAATTACCCCCGAGACCTTCGTTATGAGTTGATCGTTGACGCGATGAATCAATACAAGAAGGCCGACGGAGTTGATGGCGCCGCCATTCTGAAATCATATGACTTGCTTTATAAATACATGGCCCAAAATCGTTGGGGCTTTGAAAACTGGATGCGATTCGAAATGCTGGAGCAATCGCGGCTGAATCCCGACGACTCCCTTCCCGACGATCACCCAAATGCCCGACGTCCCCCAGTCTTGAATCCACCACCATCCAAGCCCGCTATTTTAGGCGCCTGGAACTTCCAGCGCGGAGACCTGAGCGCCACTGTGGGACAAGATCTCCAATATCACGATCCGGAAGGAAACGGTTCGAGCCGGACAAAAGTTGAATTCGGACGAACCGACGACTTTGGAATACCTCCAATTGGTGACCATCACGGACCGGTTATGTTCGCTCCCGCATGGAGTGGCGAGGAAGGGCTTGAGATGCATCTCGATTTCATACCCAACGGCGGCGGCTGTTTCCTCAATCGATACACCTTTATTGTCGATTACTATGCCCGCCCCACGTCCGACACCTCGGCCTTCTATCCATTTATTCAGACGTATCACGAAAACTGCAATCCCACGGAATGGCGGAGTCAGGGTGAGGGAGAATGGCGGACGCAGAGCGGGGATGAGTGGATGCGTATGGTCCGTGTCGTCGATCTGACTCTTCCGCCCCATCAACTGAACAGCCAGCTCTATATCAATGGTCAACCCGTCACCCAGGGGCGGACCAATTTCAACTACTACAACACCGGCGTTATCGATAGTCCCTGGGCCCTTCGCCCCTTGAATCTGCTGTTCACTCAACTGGAATCGAACGCCACGACGGCCACGGCCTTTATCAACAGCGTACAAGTGAGAAACTACGCCATGAGTCCGGAAGAAATCACCCGCCTTGGCGCTCCGACTGCCGATGGCATCCCGACACAAATCCAAATCCACCCCACGCCCACCCCCACGACGCCAACGGTTCAGGAAATAATGGCCCGCATTGAACGAATCAAGCCCTGGCGAAATGTCGTCAAACCCGAGGCGCTGATTCCTGCCTATGATCAATTGATCGGGGAACTCGAAGACCTGGTAGGCGCCCAGCAAGTCGCTGTTTATGAAGCCCTTTGGTCAATCATGGATCATTACACGGCCTATGAAAAGTATCAGGAAGCCTGGAATTCACCCCCCGAGACCCTTTTGCCTCCTTTTCATCCAAACGCGCGCGATCCCAATCGCAAACACGATTCGACGACGCCTCCACCGCCATCGCAAGTCCTGGGCCTTTGGAATTTCGGCCAGGGCGATTTATCGTCGCAAATTGGCCGGCCTTTATTATTTTACGATCCGGAACAAACCGGCGGGGCAGCGGCCAAAACGCAATTTGGGACAACGGAGGATTTTGGATTGCCGGCCATTGACGGACAAATTGCCCCTGTCATGCGGTTCGCAACCTATCGAAACAACGAAGGCATTGTGATGCAGAATGCGTTCATGCCCAATGGTGGCGGCCATTATCTCAATCAATACACCCTCATCCTCGACGTTCTGTTTACCGAAGGCTCCTCGCCCATGTATCGCAACCTCCTCGAAGCCTATCACATTGTTCATGCCGAGACGGAATTTGTCTTGTTCGGCAAAGGCATCGAGGTCCTTCGTCAGGCCGACGGCATCGTTGAGTTTGGCGTCTGGAACCGCATCGCCCTTGTCGTGGATCAGACCCTCCCACCCGGCGAAAACCATATTCGAAAATACATCAACGGCGAACGCGTCGGCGCCCAATCCATCTTTTTCTATGAAGACCTCATCGACCATCGCTTCGCCCTGCGCCCGGCCAGCCTGCTTTTCACCGGTCTCGAAAACGGACGCGGTTTCACGGATAAAGACATGCAATATGTTTCTTGTATCCAGGTCCGAAACTATCCCATGAACGAAGAGGAAATGGCTGCCCTTGGCGGTCCGACGGCCGAGGGGATATCGCCAGAGATTCGGTATGACTTGAACCCCACCATCCATATGCCATCGGTTGGGACTGGCGTCACTGAATAAAGGACGTGCCGTTGTCTCCAAACGATTGGCGCAGTGTACCCGCCCGTTTTCGTTCATCCCGGAACTTCTGGTCAAACATCGTTTGGCGCAATTCCAACTTCATCCTGTTGACCTCTTCAGAAGCAAGACTTCGCTCCGCAAGTTCAAAGGTACTTCGAAAGACCTCGTTCCAAGCTTCCCACATGAACCGCAAAAGGGCGGCGGCGTCTCCATCCAAATGTCCCGCCCCCCTAATATAAATCCCATGAACAGCGAAATGCTACAGAGAACGTAACAAACACAGATCTCATGCTTCCCGATATAAGTCTTGTGACTCACAGTGATGTCTCAAATATCACGAATTCAGGTCTGACAACTCCTGTACCTCGCCAAAATGCTGAAAGTCAGTCAATGAATGGCGTACGCTGACCGCCTGACATGGCCATCATCGCAATCATACACAGCGCTTGTCCGACGATGATTCGCGGCTTGCAAGTGCTTTGTACAAAAGGGATTATAATCCTCTCAGGGGGCTTCAAAGGGGCCTATCGAGCATTAGAAAGTCCAGTATTACATGGATGGAGGTGACAATATGGCGGTTTCCGACCTCATTCGATTGGGCGCCTCCAGCTGGACGGCCAAAGGTTGGGAAACCGCCTTCTATCCCCCCGGACTCCCTCAAACTGAGTGGATTTCCCATTACGCCACAGAGTTTTCCACCGTTGAAATCGATACCACTTTTTATAGGATTCCTACCGAACAGACTGTCATCAACTGGAAAG
>JADFCT010000366.1 GCA_017161665.1 Candidatus Sumerlaeota bacterium | reverse complement strand
GACGGGCGGGGGGGGGCGTTTTCCCGCTTTGGGGCTTGATGTGGCGGCCTTGGGGGGGTGAAATTTCGGACGGGATCGTCCGGGGGATGCCGGAGCGCGCGCCTTCCCGGCGGCGGGGGCGATCCCATTTGTTGATGACATTCTTCGCCGGCTGTCGGCCGACTTGTGATTGATAGAGGATACCCAATGATTGCAGAAATTATCTCCACAGGCTCGGAGATTTGTCAGGGACGGTATGTGGATACGAACGCCTGGTTTTTGAGTCAGGCGGTGAGTCTTTATGGCATTCGCGTGTTATGGCGAACGACGACGGTGGACGATCCCGACCTGATTCGCGACACGCTGACGCGGGCGGCCGAGCGCGCGGACCTGGTGGTCATGACGGGTGGGCTGGGGCCGACGGAGGACGATCTGACGCGGCAGATCGTGGCTGACTTGAGCGGGGCGCTGCTGATCGAGGACGCGAAGGTTTTGGAAATGATCACGGCCCGCTTCGCCAAACGGGGCCGTCCCATGAATCCCAGCAACCGGCGCCAGGCCATGGTCCCGGCGGGGGCCGTCGTATTGTACAACGATTGGGGCACGGCGCCGGGTCTGATAGTGGAGGCGCCCCGCGGGGGCGACCGTCCGCCGTCGGTGTTGGTGGCCCTGCCCGGGCCGCCGCGGGAAATGAAGCCCATGTGGACCGAGCGGGCCGCGCCGGTCCTGGAATCGAAGGTCGGCCTGCGCCTCCAGGCGCGGATTCTGGATATCCATACCATCAACCGCGCGGAATCCGAACTCAATGATCGTCTGCAGGATCTTTTCGCCGCCGATCCCCATGTGGACCTGGCGTTACTGGCCACCCCCGGCCAAGTGGATGTGCGTCTGACCTGTCGTCTGGCGGACGGCGCCGCGCGGGATCACGCCATTGAGGCTATGCGGGCGAAGGTGATCGAGCGGATCGGCGCGGAAGACATATACGGCTGTGACGACGAGACCCTGGAAAGCCTTGTGGCCCGGGCGCTGGCGGAGCGCAGCATGACCCTCGCCACCGCCGAATCCTGTACGGGCGGCCTGATCGCGAAACAACTGACCGACATCAGTGGTTCCTCGGCGTGGTTTCGTGAAGGGGCCATCACCTACACGAACGCTTCCAAAAACGAACGCCTGGGCGTGCCGATCGACTTGATGGCCACCCACGGCGCCGTCAGCGAACCGGTGGCCATCGCCATGGCGGAGGGGATGCGCGAACGGGCGCGGACGGATTGGGCCATTGGCGTCACGGGCGTCGCGGGCCCCACGGGCGGCACGGAGACCAAACCCGTGGGCATGGTGTGCGTGGCCGTCGCGGGACCCCATGGGACACAGGTCAACACCACCACCTATTTTGGCGACCGGACCATGGTCCGAACCCAGGCGGCCCAGCGGGCCATGGATATGCTCCGGCGGCAGTTGGACGTGTGTCCCGAGCGCTAGCGCCCGGGCGTCCCCACGCCCACCACCGGTCAGAGCACTTCCAAGACTTCCCGGATGCGGGCGGTTACCTGATCCCAATAGGGTTGAAGTTGGGGGAGGAGGTGGTGGATTTGCGGGTGATCCTGTGATTCCGAGGCGTCTTCCAGTTTCTGGAGATAATCGCCGAACGGCTTGGCCAGGATTGTATAGGACGCCCCTTTCAACGTATGGACGTGTTTGTACAGGGCAAGATGGTCTTTGTTTTCAATACTTTGAAGAATGCCTTCATATTGGCGCAATCCCTCATCCAGGTAGGTTTCCAGAATGCCGCGCGCAATGGGCTGCGCCTGACCCAGAGAATCCAGGAATTCATCAATATCCATCACATCCTGGGCGCGGTCACCATACAGCAGGGGCAATGTGTGCTTCGTGGTTTTGGATGGGCTGGCCGGTGGCAATTCTTTTTCGGCGGCTTCCTGACGGTTCAGGATCATCAGAGGATCAATCCATCGCTTCAGGGCGTCATGCAGATCCTTGATGGTGGCCGGTTTCGCGATGCAGTCGTTCATTCCGGCGGCGAGGCATTTTTCCATTACTTTTTCCGGCGCCTGGGCGGTCAAGCCAATAATCGGAACCCCCTTGTCCTTGTCGCCGAGCCGATCCGATTCGATCATGCGAATCAGCCGGGCCGTTTCAAATCCATCCATTTCGGGCATCTGACAATCCATGAACACGGCGTCATAATAGAAAACCGAAGGGCGTTCATCCTCGCCAGTGTCACATCGGAGATCCACGAGATCCGTCGCCTGTTTGCCATTTTCGGCGACATCGACGTCACAGGCGAGATCCGTGAGGTGCTGGGAGACGACAATCTGGTTGACGCGGCTGTCATCAACCACCAGGACATGAGCATGAAGGGATTCGAGCGAAGCGGACTCTTCCTTATAGCGGCTCCATCGGGCTTCCGCCAGACTGTGGCGCGTGATCATGGGTTGCCCGGATTCGTCTTTGCGAGTTGAGGCGGCCAGAACCATATTGATCAGCAGGTCATGCTCGAAGGGCTTGACCAGATAGGCGTCATAGCCGGCGTCGCTCATCCGCTTGCCGTCGCCCGGCTCGCCGGAAGTGGCCAGCAAGACGAGCGCTAAATCCGGAATAGCGGAATCACTCCGGATACTGCACGGAATGTCCGAAGCGGGCAAATCAGGGAACGTATCGTCCAGAAGCGCGATGTCGAACGGATCGCCCAACTGATCGGCTCGTTTTAATCGCGGGACCACCTGATCAAAGGACGTGACCGTCTCAACCAACATGCCGCGGGATTGGAGTTGTTCGGCGATAACGGCGCAGGTGGCTTCGTCTCTCTGAACCACGAGGACATGAATCCGGGACGGGTCCACCTGAATGTCCCGCATCTGTTCCACGGGCGGATCCCCTTTGAGGTTGAGTTTGAAATAAAAAAGGGAACCCGAGCCCAGGACACTTTGAACCCGGATGGAGCCGCCCATCAGTTCAACCAGCTGCCGACAAATGGCCAGACCAATCCCCGTTCCGCCATAGCGGCGGGTGGCCGAGGACTCGAACTGACGGAAGCGGTCGAAGACGGCAGGCAACTGGTCTTCCGGAATGCCCGGTCCCGTGTCGCGCACCTGGAACGTGACTTCGTAGGTGTTCTCGATGGTGGTGTTGGCGCAGTCCACGCCAACATAGATTTTCCCTGTCGGTGTAAACTTGACGGCATTGGCCACGAGGTGTGACAGGACCTGGCGGATGCGTCCGGCGTCGCCGATCAGGCGCCGTCGGGCGGTCGGGCTGCTGTATATCGAAAACTTCAAACCTTTACATTCGGCGGCGGAGCGATAGTTACTCGCTGTCTCCAGGACGAGCGCCGCCAGATCGAAGGGAACGGGAGCGATTTTCAGGGCGCCCGTGTCGAGTTTTGAGAAATCCAGAATATCGTTGATCAGACGCAGCATGTCTTCGGCAGCGTTCTTCAGAATCGCCGTGTGCTTTTTTTGGGAATCACTGAGTTGTGAAGCGTCCAGCAACGCGGTCATACCAATGATCGCATTCATGGGCGTGCGCAATTCATGGC
>JADFCT010000365.1 GCA_017161665.1 Candidatus Sumerlaeota bacterium | reverse complement strand
CCACCCAACTTTTCCTCGACGTCCACCGCCATAAAGGCGAACTCTACATTCGCCCCATCAAGGTACAGCACCGCTATTCGGCGACCATGTACATGCTGCATGTCTGGCGAGGCGATGAATTTCTGCCGGTTTCCGAGAGCGTCGTCATCACCGAGATTTTGTCGTCGGCCCCCCGGCCGGAACTCGAGTCCGCCGGCTCGCATCTGGATATCTGGAACCGAAGTTTTGCTGAAGCCGAGACCATCTTCGCAGAAGAAGCGAAGGGCGACGCCTGTGTCGAAAAGCGAAACCAATGCCTCCAGCGACTCTTGCGCATGGCGATCTCCCGCGACGAACGGATGCTGGAACTCATTGAACAATACTTTACAATTTCCGATCTTCTGAAGATCGGCCGGCGGATGATCGGCACGGGCCTGATCGGCGGTAAATCGGTGGGTATGTTGCTGGCGCGGCGAATTCTCAAAAACAATTTCGATCGATGGGGCGGTCTGCGTGAAATGCATGATTCGTTCTACATCGCCTCAGACGTTTTCTACACCTATCTGGTTCGCAATGGATGTTGGTGGGTCCGGGCTGGACAGAAAGATCCGAAAACATTTCTACGCGGCGCGTCCGAGGCGCGCCGACAGATTTTGCGCGGCTCCTTTCCCGATTCGCTGGTCAAACAGTTTTCCGACATGCTCGACTACTATGGACAATCCCCAATCATCGTGCGATCCAGCAGCCTGCTCGAAGATAATTTCGGAAACGCGTTTGCCGGAAAATATGACAGTGTTTTTTGCGCCAATCAGGGGCCTCGCAGTCAACGGTTGATGGACTTCATGTCGGCAGTGCGCACCATTTATGCGAGCACAATGAGCGAGGACGCGTTGCGCTACCGCGCGCGGCGCAACCTTCTGGGCGAAGACGAACAAATGGCGCTTTTAGTCCAACGCGTTTCCGGTTCCCTGCATGGCGATCTTTTCTATCCGAAACTCGCGGGCGTTGGCTTCTCGTATAATCCATATGTCTGGAACAAAGAGATCGATCCGGAAGCGGGAGTGCTGCGTCTAGTCTTCGGGCTGGGTACCCGGGCCGTCGATCGAAGCGACGACGACTATACGCGCGTCGTTGCATTGAACGCGCCTTTGAGGCGGCCTGAGGACACGCCGGATCTCATCGGTCGGGCGTCGCAACGCAAAGTGGACGTCCTGGGTCTGGGCGGCAACCAATTGATGTCGATGGATTTTTCCGAGGTCGTGGCGAAAAGCCCCGATCTGAAGATTGAAACCGTCGCCACCCAGGACCAGCAGTTACAGCGGTATGCGAAAGAAAAGGGATTGAAAAACATTTTCCCCTGGATATTGACCTTTGACAATGTTCTGCGAGACACCCTTTTTGTTGAAGACATCCGGGGAATGCTTCGGACCCTCCATGAAGCCTATAATTATCCCGTCGATGTCGAGTTCACCGTCAACACGCTACCCGACGGCGCCTATCGCATCAATCTGGTCCAATGTCGTCCGCTCCAGGTGCAGGGCGGCGGAGCGGTCAAGATCGAGATTCCGGAAGTCGAGGAAAAGAATCGGATTTTCGAAGCGAGTGGGGCCGTGATCGGACAAAGCCGTATGGGCGACATCTCGCGTATTATCTATGTCGTACCTTCGATGTATGGCCAATTGCCTCTCCAGCAGCGCTACGCCATTGCGCGGTTGGTCGGTCAGGTAACACGGATGAGTTCTTCGGGAGATGGCGACGACAATGGCCTGGTGCTGGCGGGACCGGGGCGGTGGGGCACGACCACGCCGGCCTTGGGCGTGCCCGTGCACTTTTCCGAAATCAGCGGCGTGTCGATCCTTTGTGAGATTGTCGCCATGCGGGATGATCTGACCCCGGATGTTTCCCTGGGTACGCACTTTTTCAATGATATTGTTGAAATGGAGATGCTCTATCTGGCTCTGTTCCCCGACCGGGAAGGCAACGCTCTGAACGAAGACTTTCTCCTCAATGCTCCCAACCGATTGTTGGATCTCATTCCAGACGTTGGGCCGAAAAACGCCGAAGTCGTCAGGGTGATAGACGCCTCTGACCTCTCGGGGAGCAGCGTGCTGAAAATCGCCGCCGATACGCTGGAACAAAAAGTGCTCTGTTATCGGGAGGAAAGTTGACCCCAGTCAAAAGCGATCATCACAGCGGCGCTCAGTTGACAAAAACAAGACGCCAGTTCTTGAAAAATCGAACAAGCGACCGGAGCCGCCCTCCCGGGCCAGCCCTGTTCATGGCTTTTCGCGCAAGGGATCACTGAATCACCAGATCCCATATCTTCTCGGCTAAACGACTTTTCGGCAGGGTCTCGAAAAGATAGTCTCGCCCCGAACGGTCCAGAATGGTCACCCGATTATTCTCCGAGGCGAAGCCAATGGTGGGATCGGAAACATTGTTGGCAACGATAAAATCCAGATTCTTTTTTTCCAGTTTAATACGGGCGTTCGCGACCAAATCCTCGGTCTCGGCGGCAAAACCGATCCGAATCTGACCCGGCCGCGCATCACGACCGGTTTCCATAGCAATGTCCGGCGTTCGAACAAATTCGACGGTCAGTGTATCGCCCGTCTTCTTGTTCTTCCGGGCACTGGGCCGGGCCGGGCGCCAATCGGCGACCGCAGCGCTGAAGACGACAATATCCGCTTGATGATGTTCAGCCAGGACCGCCTGATACATTTGCTCCGCCGTCGTCACAGGGACCGCCCGGACGCCAGCAGGAACGGCAAGATGAACGGGCCCGGTCACCAGCGTAACGCGCGCCCCCCGGCGATGGGCCTCGGCAGCCAATGCGTATCCCATCCGACCGGTGGACGGATTACTCAGATACCGAACTGGATCTAAAGCCTCACGGGTGGGACCGGCGGTAATCAGGACATGACGCCCCGTCAGGTGACCGGCGAGAGCCGGCGTTTCAAACACACCAATCACAGCCTGGATGATGTCCTCCACTGCGGCGAGTTTGCCCGGCCCCGTCTCGCCACAGGCCAGAATCCCTTCCGCGGGAGGAATCATGGCGACCCCCCGTTCCCTCAGCGTCTGAAAGTTCGCGACCGTCGCCGGGTGCTCAAGCATGGCCGAGTTCATGGCTGGCGCCACGACAACCGGTCCCTGAAAAGCCAGATACAGCGTCGTCAGGGGATCGTCCGCCAAGCCATGCGCCATTCGGGCCAGCGTATGGGCCGTGGCCGGAGCAATGAGAAACAGATCCGCCCAACGGGCGTAGGCAATATGATCAATGTCCGCCGTGGACACCGGCGCCCACATGTCCGTTAGAACAGCCGCGCCGGATCGAGCCTGGAAGGACAGCGGCGCGACAAGGCTCGTGGCGGCCCGTGTCATGACGACGCGAACCTCTGCGCCCCGATCGCGAAGGCGACCCACCACGTCCAGCGCCTTGTAGGCCGCAATTCCACCCGTCACCCCCAGGAGAATCCGCTTCCCGCTCAAGGCGTTGACGGTCATTTCGTCACGCATCATTCCGCCTCCTCAATCACGGCTCTCAGAGTATGGGG
>JADFCT010000364.1 GCA_017161665.1 Candidatus Sumerlaeota bacterium | reverse complement strand
ATCGCGCCGGCGCCTCAGTCGCTTGTTCTCTGACCCAGGGCTCCGCTCCCTATCGGTCGCTCCACCCTGGGCTGGTATATGTCGCCACCTTCGGGGCTTTACTTATGTTTGGCTCCTGGGACGCGGGCCTTATAAGGTATCGGCGCCGCGCCCACGGTTCTTTGTGTCGTCGCGCCTTCGCGCCTTGGCGTTTGAAAAAAAGTCATCGCGCCGCGTCCCGGCTTGCTTTGCGCTTTGACGTTTAGCGCAAGCATCTTCTTTTCCTTCTATTCTTCATGGTTCAAAAAAAAACAGATTCCACCGCGCCCCGACGTCATTTTCATCATTTGTTGTGAGCGCCAAAGGCCGCTCATGGGGAACTCTATGGTGAAATACCATATTAAATTAAATCGGCCTGGAGAAAGCACAGTGACGGTTGACCCGTCAACCAGCGTCAATCGGTTATCCCCACCAATCGTTAGACGCCATCCCATCCAAAAAAGTTCACGGGGTTCATCACTCAAAGGCCAACCTTGACTCAAAGGCCCTGGCGTCATATCCTTGAGGTTTGGCGCGTTATCGAACGCCGTTTTCTTGAGTTTTGGGCAATGTGGATAGCGTCCGGTCTGTCGAACCGCCAACCAAAGAAAGGAAAGACGAATCATGAAAGCAATTTGGCCAATCGCGGGAGCCGTTGTGTGGATTGTCGGATTAATGGCGTTTGCCAACGCGGACACTCTCGACAATGGCTTGACGAAAGAGACGCCGGGGTATTTTGAGGTCGATATCGGGGCCGATGCCGTCGTGCGATCCGGGCATCTCGAAACGGGTCGAGACGAATTCGGAACGGTGGATCTGGTCCATAAATATGAAGCTTTTTTCGTTTCAGAAGGCGCCGGCGCGCGTTCCTTTACGGGAGCCATCATCTTCTCGCACCGTTCCCTGGTCACGACAGCCGGCAGTTTGAGAGGCCCCAACGGATGGATTGACTTCACTTGTCGTTCATGGATCGGCGCCAATGGCGTGGAACTCAATCAGCGATGGATCTTCGAGAGCGCTTTGCCCTTTGGCTCGGTCGCTCTGGTTCAGTACTTTGACGAAAATATCTGGGAGGGGAACAACGATATCCTCCTGCCCGTCGGCGACGCCGTCACGTCGCCCCTGCAACTGTACACGCTGGACAGTCCCCTCCGCGTGGGGAGTTACCAGAGTTTCAGCACCGACACGCTGAACGTCACCTTCGAGGGCTGGGCCGCCCATCGCACTTCCGATCTGGAGGCCGCCATTTCGAACGGCAGCGCCTTTTTCTCTCGGGAAGGCGCCATCGACACGGCGAAACTCTCCCCCATCCCCGACACCCTGCCCATGGAGTACGGTCCGACGGATATCTCGACCGGCATGAAATTCACACTGGCGTCCACGGCCACCATCGCCCGAGTCCAGACCATTGTCGGCGCTTCGGCCGGTCTGCGCAGCATGTTCTATGACGCCATTAAAATCAAAAAACTGTCGGTCAAAAACCGCGAGAACCAATCAGACTCCTTCAATCTGAAGGCGGGATACAACTGGTCCGGCGCGATGCCTCCCGATTGGATTGAGGTCAACGTCGGAGGTCTTTCCGAATCATTCGTGGATTTTTCGGGCGATATGAAACAGGGCTACCAGTTCGGCAACAAGCAATTCGGCGGGAAAATCAAGCCCTATCACCACCTGCTGACCGCCTGGGGCAGCGGCGGCGGCGATCATTTCGGCCCCGGATGGGATCCCATGGTGGAAATCACCATGACCCGGGAGGATCTGACCTTTCACGAAACGCGTCAGAGCCACCTGCATCGCGGAAAATACAAGGAAGACAAACACCTGGAAATCACAAATTATTATGTCGATCGACTGAAAATTAAGAACGGCGGGACCGAAAAGAAGGATAAGATCCTCACGCTGGGAACGCTTTACAGCACCGAAGCCGCGGCCGACAAAACCGGCCTGACCGTCCGGTTCAATATTGAGGATCAGATCCTCTACGAGGGAAACATCCCTGCCGCCGACCTGAAGGAACGAAAGAATACGATTTCCTATCTCCGCCCGAAGAAAAAAAGCGGTGGCGTGAAATCCTTCCTTTACAATGAAAAGAAGAAGTCTTTCAAAATCCAGATCGATGGCGCCCTCTTTGAGTATCTGCCCGAGGGGGACCATCTGATCGTGGGCATCCTGGTCGGGCTGGATTATGAAGGCATCCGAGGCGGTGGCCGCGTTGAAGTCCAAGCGCCCAGAAAGAAGGGACAGATTAAGTTTTAAAGGATTCGTTTCTTTTCCATTTCTCCACGCCCATAGGGGATGTTTCCTTGCAATCGGCCCCTGGATTCTGTTGGGATTTCAGGGGCCAATTCATGATCACCCTCACAAAGGAAACCTGATATGTCTGCTGCTTTTCGTTCACCATCCGCCATCCGATCCCTCATCCGGAATCTGAGCCTGGTTTGTCTGGTCGCTCTGCTGGCCGGTTGCGCCCTTTCGGGTCAGTCCGGCCACGACCCCACACAACCCTTCACGCTGGTCGTGATGCCCGATACGCAAAACTATGCCGACATTCGCAATCGCGAGAAGACGCCGACCGAAAAACGGGAAGCGTCCCATGCCATTTTTTATGAGCAGACCGAGTGGATTCGCGATCACGCGCGGGAGAAAAACATCGTGATGGTGGCCCATGTGGGCGATGTGACGCAGACCGATTTCCCCGCCGAATGGGACGTGGCCGACCGGGCCTTCCAGACGCTGGACGACGCCGGCATCCCCTATACCATTACGCTGGGCAATCATGACATGGGATACGGCCCCAATCCCAAGAATCCCCAAAGCAAGATTACGGCCGTGACGCGGGACACCTTATTCAACGACTACTTCCCGCCCGCCCGATTTGCGGATCGCCCCTGGTATGGCGGCCACATGGGGACCAGCAACGACAACAACTATGTCTTCTTCCAGGGTGGCGGGGAGGATTTTTTGCTCATTTCGCTGGAATTCAAACCCCGACCGGAAGCGCTGGAGTGGGCCGACCGCATTCTGCGCCGCTATCCGAACCACAAAACCATCATCTCCACCCATGCCTACCTGCTGCCCGACAATCAGCGACAGGCGGACCTCAATTATTATGTGGATGGCCTGTCGGGAGAGGCGATCTGGGATCAGCTGATCCGGCGCCATGACCAGATCCTGGCCGTCATCTGCGGCCATCATTTCGGCGAAGGGCGTCTGGTCAGCCTGACGGACGGCGGGAAGCCCGTGATGCAGATGCTGGCGGACTATCAGCATCTGGAAAAGGGCGGCAATGGCTATCTGCGCCTGCTGCGCTTCGATCCCGCCACGCGAACCGTTGACGTCCAGACCCTGTCCACCCATACGGGTGAAACCATGGACGGTGAAACCAGCCGCTTTTCATTCGCCTATTAGGCGCCTTTGACCCTTTGAACCTAAAAACGGCAGTTGCTCGTAGCGAATAGACGCAAACCATTGTATTCTGATGCTTTGCGAAAAAGCCTCAACTCACCTGACGGGTGAGCCTA
>JADFCT010000363.1 GCA_017161665.1 Candidatus Sumerlaeota bacterium | reverse complement strand
ATGATCGGGCTGATGGTCGCGGCCATGTTCTCGGCGACGGTGAGTATGGTCGATTCGGAAATCAATGTGTATGCCGGCGCGCTGACGCGGGATATCTACGCCCGCATGTTTGACAAACGCGCGGACGAGCGGCATCTGGTTCGGGTCGGCCGCGTCATGACCGCCGTCCTGGGCGTGCTGGTGATCGGGACGGCCATGGGGGTGCCACACCTGGGCGGCGCGCAAAGCGTCATCCTGTCCATCACGGGGCTTTTCGTCGGTCCGCTGGTCTTGCCGACCATTTGGGGCTTGTTCTCAAAACGCGTGGGCCTGGAGGCCGTATTTATAACGGCCCTCGTCGGCGCGGCGGCCTCGGCGATTCTGAAATTCGGGCTGAAGGATGTCGCCTATATCCAGGCTCACTCCCGCACGGCCGAGACACTGGTGGGAATTTTCCCGCCACTCCTGACCCTTCTGGCCATCGAATGGTTTCTGCGCAAACGCCCGCCCCATCGCAACTGGGCGCAGGTCGAGGCCCTGCGCGGCCAGCATCACCAGGGGCCCGTGTCCATCGCGTCGGGGCTGCCGCGCCTCATTGTGGCCTGGTCACTGGTGGCGCTGGCCGGTCTGCTGGTTCTCATTGCGCTGGTTCAGGGGGAAGAGCGATTGTTACTCGGGGGGGCGGGAGTGATCCTGGCCGGGCTGGGCCTCTGGACGGGCGGCCTCAACGCTTTTGTCAATCCGCGCGAGGTGGTTCGGCAACCGATTCAGCCCTAGGCCGGACCTGATTCCCCCATTCAAACCAGGAGGAGACTTATGAGCCATCGAATCGGAGTGTGTCTGTCCGGATGTGGCGTCCGAGACGGTTCCGAAATCCATGAAGCGACCTTGATGCTGCTGGCTATCGACCAGGCCGGGGCCGAAGCCGTCTGCATGGCGCCGGATGTGGCCCAGGCGCACGTGGTGGATCATCGGACGGGAGCAACTACGCCGGGAGCCGAACGGAATGTGCTGTCCGAATCGGCCCGAATCGCACGCGGCGCCATTCAGGATCTGGCGGACGTGACGGTGGCGGACCTGGACGCGCTGATTCTCCCCGGTGGTCTCGGGGCTGTGACGAATCTGTCCGATTTCGGCACGGCCGGCGCCGGGGCGACCGTACGGGCGGATCTTTTCCGACTGATTCAAGCCCTGCATGGGGCCGGCAAACCCGTGGCGGCCCTTTGCATCGCGCCGGTCCTTCTCGCCGCCGCCGCCCGACAGATGGGGATCGAATGTACGGTCACCATCGGATCCGACCCCGAAACCGCGGGGAAAATCGAAGCCATGGGACAGGTTCATCAGCCCTGCGCTGCGGACGGCGTCATGGTGGACATGCAGAATCGGTTCCTGACCACGCCGGCGTATATGCTGGCCCGCGGGCCAGCCGAACTCTTCGCGGGAATCGAAAAGGTGGTGGGACTCCTGATCCACCTGCTCAATGAGCCGAAGGGGGCAGGCTGACGCGACAAAGAAAGGCGCCCATGATCAACCCAATGGACACCCAAAGGTGAATAATCCAGTACAGTAAAGTGGAAGTTTATGAGTGCTCATATTGCCCATGGTCTGCCTTTGCGCCAAACGGAACGATCCCGTCAAACGGATATCGGATAGCTCAAGCACTTGCGCTTGCCTGTAAGAGGGTCTCTTTCTTCCAATGCCCTGACAGATGCGCCATCTTTTACTCGCCAACACGTAACATCGTCCAGGTCTGCCATTCATGAGGCGGATGGAGGTATGTTTTCCCCGAAAGGATGGCCACGACAGGCGCCTTCCACCATGCGCCGCCAAAGCACACCTCACGATAACCAGCAACCGACAGCACACTATTCTCCACGCGGAAGAAAGGGGTCTCGTCTGTAACGCCTGAAGTATTATAATTATGAACCCCATAAACTTCGGTGCGTCCCTTGTTGAAAGTAGCCACTTTGGTGCTCTTGGCTTCAGTCTTCATCCCCAATATCCAGAGTTGACCGCCATTGTTGCGAGTATTGATCCCCACTTGCTGCGGACCACCCTCGGTGTTCCATTGCCGCGACCAAATGATAGACTCCGGCTCTTGGTAGCAGTGTCCCACACAGTTCGTCATGAAAACCCTGGCTCCCGTCCGGGCAATCACTGTGCCGCCGATGGTTCGGCAGACTACCGTACGGTCTGCCGATCGCGCTTCGATGCCAAAACTGGGCAAGGGCGAGAAAACATGCAGATTTTGAAAGATGACGGTTTTGCTCCCTTGCGCATCAGAATCCACAATGAACCTGGACAAGTTCTCCGGGTACCTGGGATCATCACTTTCGCCACCAAGAATTCGGACAAAACCAAAACCCATGACGCGCTGCACGGAACCATGCACGCGCACATGGCTCCTCATCCAATACCAATTCGGTTCTCCCCGTTTGCCCAGGATATAGACAGCGGTGGCTCCCCTTTGGGCGGCTTCGTCAATGGCGCGCTGGAAGGCCTTGGCGTCATCTTCCTCGTCGCCAGCCTGGGCGCCGAAATCATTGGCGCACACCCAATCCTCCCTCCTGCCTGGGAAAGGAACATAGGGTTCTTTTTCCGGCGTGAGCCATTCTTGAGCGGATGAAAGATTGCCAAGGGTTTCAATCGGATGCGAGCTGTATTCGGTCACATTATTTCCACGATGTCCCCCTGAAGGGACGTCACTGCTGGCAATGGCCGCCGAATAACGACTTGTTTTCAGGCGCGCCACATATAAATGCCCGTTCGCCAATTGAATGGCCGGACCATAGGCTCCCCCAGCGGGCCCTTCCAGCTCGGAGTCGAGAAGCGTCAAGACGCCATTGCCGCCACTATCGATTGCCAACGGGGCGCCCAATACCTTCAAGGATTCAACGGCCAGCACTTGTCCACGGTGAAAAAGTCCCACATCACGAGCACGAACCGTCACGCGGGAGAGCGTTTGGCTATTGAGCAGATGGCCGGTTCGAATCCCAATAGCGAATCCCTCAATCTCGACATCCTGTATGAGGAGTGGCCCATTCTGGTCGTTGAAACCGAGATCTAGGCCACAGACGCCTTGGCCCCGAATACGCACATTTTCCATCAGACCCGTGTTGTTGCTGTAAAACTTGACGCCAATGGCTCCTGCATTAGCCCCCGTATCAATGGTGAGGTTGCAAAGTGTCCGGTCGAAAAAGTCGGCGTTCATACGAGCGCCATCCGGACGTGATTGCCCCCGGATGGCTTCAAGCGGTTTTTGGGGGTCGTCAAAGCCGTTTGCCCCGTCTGCAAGTCGAATAACCGTATTGTCCAGGTTCTGCCCCCATAACCAGGGACCAATCATGGATCCCTCATTCCCTTCGCCGGATCGTTTAAAAACCAAAGTTTTGGTTATTCGATAGACGCCAGTGGGCAGGTATATAAATCGTGTATAGTCTTCACCACCCACTTGTTCAATAGCGGCCTGGATGGCTTGCGTATCGTCGGCTACGCCGTCGCCCTGCGCCCCGCAATCGCGTTTCACATCAATAACTGCTCTGGCGTCTGTCGGGAACAAAAT
>JADFCT010000362.1 GCA_017161665.1 Candidatus Sumerlaeota bacterium | reverse complement strand
ATGCGTTCAGCGCAGATTCGCCGCAATGGCTTTCCAGCCTTTCCCTTTGTCCAACAGGCGGCTCAGGGTCTGGATCCGGTCAGCGTTTTCAGGGCGATGGGCGATGCTTTCATTTTCGTCCGGGTCGTTTTGGTGGTCGAAGAGGTCGCGGTCCACGACGTCGCCCGTGGCCTCCTGGATCCATTCCGTATAGCGATAGCGTTGGGTCTGAATGGCGAAGCCCAGGATGCGCTTTTGTGGATTCCCGGTATTGAAGGGATAGACGCTGATGGCGCCTTCCTTCCATGGCCGTTCGGGATTTTTCAACACGGGCGCAAAGCTCGTTCCCTGGAGATGCGCGGGGAGTTCCAGCCCCGCCAGTTCACACAGGGTCGGATAAATATCCACAAACTCGACCAGGGCGTCCGTCTTTCCCGTCCGCCCCACGCCCGGCGCCTTCACGAGGAGAGGGACGTGATTGTCGATCGCGTATTGAGTGTGTTTACACCACTTGCCGTGTTCGCCCAGTTTCCATCCGTGATCGCCCCAGAGGACGACGATCGTGTTTTTGTCCAGACCGTTGCGCTTCAATCCGTCCAGCAGTTTGCCGATCTGAGCGTCCGTATAAGAGACACAGGCATAGTAGCCATGTTTGAGTTGTCTGGCAAGGTCGGCGCTGAAGGGCTCCCGCCCTTTGGGGATGCCGGCATAGTTGCGCAATTCGCCGAAGTTATAGTTGTTGAAGTACGCGCTGGCGTCTTTGGAATTGAAGGGATTGGGCGCCGGTTCGATCCGGGCGGGATCGTACAGATCCCAGTACGGTTTGGGGGCGTTGAAGGGCAGGTGCGGTTTATGGAAGCCGACGGCCATGAAGAAAGGGCGCTCCCTCTTCTTCAAGGTTTCCATGGCCTGAAGGGCCTGGTCGGTCATATAGCCATCGGGATAGGCGGCGTCGGGAACGTCAGGCGCCTCGAAGGCCGGTCCCCGCCCGTTGGCGTTTTCGTTCCGTGTTTCGCGATAGACGGCCCCATAGTCTTTGACGATCTGGATGGATTCCGGGGCCAGATAGCCGCGCCCGACCGTTTGGGTCTCTTCCGATTGATAGTTGTCGCCAAATTGCGCCTGACGGTCGGAGGCGTGGTGATAGATTTTGCCGGAGGACCAGATTTGATAGCCGTTGTTTTCGAAATGGCGATTGAGGGTCAAGACATCGGGCGCCAGGTCGGTCAGGGCCTTGCAATTATAGATGGCGTGGGAGTCGGGACGCAGCCCGCTCATCAGGCTGGCCCGCGAGGCCATGCAGATGGCCTGTTGACACCAGGCGCGATTGAACACCATGCCTTCGGCGGCCAGCCGGTCGATGTGGGGGCTTTGGATGGTCGTGTTGCCGTAACAGCCCAGTTCGGTCCGCAAGTCATCAACGGCGATAAAGAGGACATTGGGCCGTTCGGAAGCCGCCGTTGCGCGGGATGGGACGGCCCATCCCACCGTCGCGATCAGAAAAATGGCCACCCAGGATATCGGTCGCATTCGTTCACCCCCTTGGGAAATTGATACTCGGTATGGATTTTTTTTCATTCCAGGCGGGGGAGTCAAGAAATGTCTTCCACTCGATCCATCTCACATTTTTCTGGTAGGAAGGGCCAAAGGGGGCGTATACGTTAACGGATTTTGCCGTGTGAAAGGATCTGCGAATTTTTTGGCATGAATTGCGCGTATTCCCTTCATTATTGAAGGCCGAGAGGCATTGGAGGGGCTTTGGAACGGTCTCGGGCGCCACCTTTCGGCGCAAAGGGCCACTTCCGAGTGACTTCCGGTCTTCAACCTCAAGTGTGGTTTCATTCTATTATTGCTCCCTGTTCAGGGGAAAGGAGAGTCGTATGTGTGGATTATGGAAGAGGGTCGTTGGATTTGTAATGGGTTTCTGTCTGGTCGCGGCGATGACGGCATCGGCCGCGCAGCTGGGCGGGGCAACCGCCGAAAAATCGGCGGAACCGCTGACGATGGAAGACATCGCCGTCCTGGTGGTGGCGCCGGATTTACATGGACTCTTTGCCGGGACCGAGGCGCTGAAGGCGAAGATTGCGCCGGATGCGCCGCAGAATTTTTTGAAGAACGCCTTGACCGGTCCTTTGGGCGTTCCGGTTGAGAGCCTGGTGCCCCAGGGCCGGGGGATGGCGCTGGCCTGGAGTCCCAAAGGCAATCAGGTTTTCGCAGTGGTGGAAGTCGATCCGGCCCAGGCCCAGACCTCCATCCAGACCCTCACCGCCCAGGGCGTCCAGTCCGCCCTGGAAGGGAACCTTCTGATCGTCAGCCACACTGACGCGGGGCTGACCTCGGGGCGGAATCTGAGCAAAGCCATTGTGGACGCGCAACTGGGCGCCGCTCGGTCGCCTCGGCTGAACATGACTCTGGATCTCCGGAAAATCATCACGGCCTACGAGCAACAGATCAACGCCTTCCTGTCGGGCCTGCCGATGCTCATGGCCATGCAGCCGTCGCCGCCGGGGGCGCCGATCACGCCGGAAATGCGACAGAGTCAGGCGCGGATTCTGGAGGCCGAGGCCCGGGCCTTGTACTCGGTCTGCAAACAGATGGAACGCGTGGTCGTGTCGCTGAGCGTGGATGCCTCGGGAATCGCTGTCAAAAAATCCATTGTCGCCGCGCCCGCAACCAATCTGGCCGAGCTCATGGCCGCCCCTGCCGTGGAAGGCCCGCTCCCGGGTCGCTTCCTGCCCGGATCGGGATCGATCCGCGTGGAGGCCACCGGCAACAGTCAGGCGTGGTCCAAGTTCATTACCAGCGAAGCGGAATTGATCGCGACCCAAATGAATGTGTCCGAAGAGGATCGCAAGACACTGTTGGAGTTCTTCTCGATCTCCATGGACATTTATGGCGACCGGACGGCCATGGACTTCATGCCGATGGGGACGAAAGACTTCAGCGGGAGCGTGATCACGGAAACCCGGGACGGCGCCAAGTCCCTGGCCAAAATCGAAAAAGGGGCCGAACTGCTCCAGAGCGCCAATGTCCAGAATTTCTACCAGGGCATGGGCGTTCCCATCACCGGGTCCTTCCAGAAAAACGCCCGTGCGTACAAGGGCGTGTCCATCCACAAATTTAACATGACCTTTGATTTGGATAAGATGGCCCCACAACAAGCCCAGGTCATGCAGACGCTCCAGGGGATTGGCTCCTATGAAGTCGCCGCCGTGGGCAACCGCATTGTGTATGCCTTCGGCGGGCAATCCATGGACCCGATCATTGACGCCATTCAGGCCAACCAAGCGGCCCCGTCAACGCCCCTGGCGGCTCGGGCCGCCTTTGGCGACGGGAAGGAATTGTACATGGATATGAATTTCGGCGGCTATCTGGACTTGGTCAGCGGTATTATTACGCCCATGATGCCGCCGGGACAGATCAATCCCTTGACGACGATTGCCACAGCCATAAAATTTTCGCCGCCCGTCGTCATAGCCGGCGACACCGAGGATGGCGTGGCCGTCTTCGAAGCGCGCGTGCCGACAGAGTTGATTACGTCGGTGATCAGCGCCGTCCAATCGTTGAATGCCCAG
>JADFCT010000035.1 GCA_017161665.1 Candidatus Sumerlaeota bacterium | reverse complement strand
GTTCAAGGGATTCTTCCGATCATAAGCCATGGGCGTATGACAGGGCGTGTCGCACCGTCCGCCGGTGTCCGATCGCTGATAGGTGATGGTCCCCTGCCAGAGTCCCAGATGATAGTCCTCGCGGATGAGTTTGTCCTGTTCACTGCCGTGGATGGCGTGGCATTGATCGCAGGCCCGACCCCGGCGGGGTGCGACCACATGACGATAATGAAGGTTGGCGGCGCCATCCCGGAAGTCCGTCGGCGCGGACGCGTTTTCAGCAACGGTTTCAGATTCGATCAGCGCGGGATCATGACACTCATAGCACAGCGAATAAGCCGCGCGGCGATAGGCCGTCCGGGGACCCGCCGGATAGGATGCGCGCAGGATATAGGGGGACTGAGAGCCATGGTATTCGTGGCAGGATGCGCACGCCGCGCCACGTGTGGGTTCATGTGGGAAAGGCGCCTCCAGGGCCAGGGAGATACTGGCCAGTCGCCGCCCACCCTTGCGGACAGGCAGGTTGTGACAGGATAAACAGGTCAGACCGTTGTCTTCTCGCAAAAAGCGATTGCCTTCGTTTTTGTGGGCAAAATGACAATTCAGGCAATCCTGACGCCGGCTCACCTCATGGCGGAAGGGACGCTGGGAAAACTGTTCCAGTTCATCGGCATGGCATTGGGTGGCGCAAAAGTCCCGTCGGGACGGCAGGCTCTCCCGCAAGAGTCCCAGCCGCTTGGCCCCATGGGGCCGGTGACAGGACAGGCACCCATTCTTTTGAGACCCCCCCGAAATGGGGACCCCATGCAGCCGTGCGGCAATCGACGACGTGGTCGTGGTGGTCGCCGTCTCCAGCGGGAAGGTCGCCGTCAATGAGGCCGTCGTCGCCATGTCCCCATGACAGGCGAAGCACAATTGTTCAGTGTCATGAATCAGATCGGCGCCTGACGGCGCGTCGGCGTCTTGATGACAGGCCGCGCAATTGTTCTCCCGATAGGGTTCGTGGAGCCAGGGGCCCGGCTCGATCAGTTGCGCTCGAGC
The DNA here is from genome assembly GCA_017161665.1 of Candidatus Sumerlaeota bacterium. GTDB lineage: Bacteria > Sumerlaeota > Sumerlaeia > JADFCT01 > JADFCT01 > JADFCT01. The sequence goes on along the minus strand of JADFCT010000035.1, from coordinate 14,863 downwards.
GGCCAGAGTTGCCATTGACAAAAGAAATCCTGTGAGTAAGGTTACGATCTGAAGAATATGTCTCATTGTCATGGTTCCTCTGGGGCGTTAAGGGACTTCCCTTGCGGCGCAAATAGGGGCGCATCACCATGGCGATCCAAAGCCGCACGAGAGGATAAAATCGAATGAGCCGGAATTCAACTTCAAATAACGCGTCGGCGCCCAGGACCGACCCGGGTGTTCCCATTTACCGAAATATGATCACCTACGTGGGATTGAATGTGGCCGCCGTCACGGGGGTCATCGCGGTGGTGTTGATCGGCTATGACTTGCTGTTTCATGCGGATGCCAGCAATCCCTATCGCTCACTGGTCACCTATCTGATCATTCCCGCCCCGCTGATCGGCGGGCTGGCGCTGGCCATTCTGGGGATCGTTCTGGAATGGCGACGGCGGCGGAAAGGCTTCTCTTCGGCGTCGCACTATCCCGTGTTTGATTTCAATTCGGCCCGCACGCGTAAGAGCATTCTGGCTGTCGGGATTATCACGGCCCTGTTTCTGGTCCTGTCCGCCATTGGCGGCTATCAGGGCTATCACTTCACCGAGTCGGTCGAGTTCTGCGGGATGCTCTGTCACCAGGTGATGGAGCCGGAGTACGTGACCTATCACAACTCGCCCCACGCCCGCGTGTCCTGCGCCGAATGTCATATCGGTTCAGGGGCCAGCTGGTTCGTCAAATCCAAGATCTCCGGGATCGGACAGGTTTTCGCCATGCTGAACCAATCCTATCATCTGCCGATCCAGACGCCCGTGGAAGATCTGCGACCGGCCCGCGACACGTGTGAGCAATGCCACTGGCCCGAGAAGATCTCCGGCTCCATCGAGAAAGTCCGCTGGCGTTTCGGATATGATCGGGCCAACACCCCCTGGCGATACAACCTGCTGGTCAAGGTCGGCTCGGGCTCACAGGAACTCAACGAGCCCCATGGCGTCCACTGGCACGTCAATCCCGATATCAAGGTGGAATACTTCGCCCAGGATCGCAAACGCCTCGACATCCCCTGGACACGAATCACCTATGCCGACGGAACCAGCCGGGAGTATCGACGGGATACCGGCTTCACCACGGCTCCGCTTCAGACAGAAACCCGTGAAATGGACTGCATGGATTGTCACAATCGCCCGTCCCATGAGTTCCGCCCCCCACGGGATCTCGTGGACGAAGCGTTGGGGCGGGGATTTCTGGATCGAACGCTCCCCTACATCAAACGCCGCTCCGTCGCCCTGCTGGAGGACGCCTATCCCGACACGGAAACAGCCCTGAAGACGATCGACGCCCAAATGCGCGACTTGTACAAGGAACAGATGTCCGGACCCGCCGGCGTCCAGCGCATTGAAAAGACCATTGCCCTGCTTCAGGAAACGTATCAGAAGACCAGCTTCCCCGAACACAATGTCAACTGGACCGATCACGCGGTCCACATCAATCACTTCCGGTTCCCCGGCTGTTTCCGTTGCCATGACGGGCAGATGAAATCCCAGGACGGACGCGTGCTATCCAAAGACTGCCGGATGTGTCACGAAATCGTTTCCCAAGCCCAGGGAGAAGAAGCTCTGGAAGACACTCAATATCATATTCAGGATTTCATCCATCCCCGGGGAATGGATGACATCTGGAAACAAGGCCTGTGCACCGATTGCCATACCCATGAAAAAGACCTCGTGGAATTGGTGGATGCCCAATAAGGCGGATCGTTTCAGACAGGCGACAAGACGAACGACTCGGAAGCCATTCCAAAGGAAAGAATCTGTTCCAGTTGTCGCATTTCCCCAAACGGCGCGGGAATCGGCCTGTTTCCCAAAGCGACCGTTTATCTTTTCAGTTAAGAGCCCGATGTTCGCCGACCCTCCGGCGCCATGAATCTTTTTGTATTGCTTTCAGCGCAGTTGACGTCTTATCTTTAATACGAAGTGTCTGTTAGACTTTAGTTTGCGAGGAAACCATTTCATGGACGCCATTACTCGTTTCTATCTTGGGTGCGCGCTCTTTGGAGGGGTGATCTTCATTGCCCGCTCCGTCATGCTACTCATGGGTCTGGATTCGTCGGACGCCGGAGGGGACTTCGGCGATGTGGGCGACGCGGGAGGAGCCGACTTTGACTCGGGCCATGGCGGCGATCTGCATGGCGACGGAGCGGTCCATGCCGATGGCGATCATTCGACCGAAACCGTCGGCGCCGATCTGCGGCTGCTCACCATCCAGGGCTTTACAGCCTTTGTCATGATGTTCGGCCTGACCGGTTACGCCGTCCATACCGGCACGACCTGGTCCATCCTCTGGGGCGTAATCCTGAGTGTGGCCGTCGGTCTGTTCGCCATGTGGTTGGTGGCCTTTTTGTTCTCCCTCATGCGGCGCTTGGAGAGCAGTGGTTCCATCGGATTCGTGCGCGCCATCGGCGAAGAAGGAACCGTTTACCTGCGCATCCCCGTCGAGGGCGTGGGCAAGGTCCAGGTCAAAATCGGGGAGAACCTGCGAGTCGTGGACGCCATGACCGATGGCGGCGTGGAACTGCCCAGTGGCGAACGCGTCTTTGTGTCTCACGTGACGGACGATCAGATCCTGGTCGTTCATCGCGCCAAACCCTACACCGAATAGTCCGTATTCAAGTCGCGCCCAATTCAATAGAAGGAGTCCGTCACAATGGAGTATGTGCTTGGTGGTCTTGGTTTAATTATTATTTTCGCAATGGTGTTCATCGCCAGCCGGTATCGGCGTTGCCCGTCCGACCGGATTTTGGTCATCTACGGCAGCGTGGGCGGCGGCCGTTCCGCCCGGTGCATTCATGGCGGCGGGGCGCTGATCTGGCCCGTGGTTCAGTCCTACGCCTATCTCAACCTGACGCCCATGACGATCAGCATTCCCCTCAAGAATGCCCTGTCGCTTCAGAACATCCGCATCAACGTGCCCAGCACGTTCACCGTCGGCATCAGCACACAGCCGGAGATCATGACCAACGCCGCGGAGCGCTTGTTGTGTCTCAAGGCCCAGACCATCGAACAGATGGCCGGCGAAATTATCTTCGGTCAATTGCGCCTGACCGTCGCCTCTCTGACCATTGAGCAGATCAACCAGGATCGCGAAAGTTTCCTGGAATCCATCCGCAAAAACGTCGAGCCCGAGCTGAACAAGATCGGCCTCTATCTCATCAACGTGAACATCACCGACATTACGGACGAGTCGGACTATATCGAGAGCATTGGCAAAAAGGCCGCCTCCGAAGCCATCAACAAGGCCCGCATTGACGTGGCCGAACAGGAAAAGAACGGCGCCATCGGGCAGGCCATGGCCAACCGCGAAAAGGAAATCCGCGTGGCCGAAAACGTCGCCGAATCCGATAAGGGTCAGAAAAAGGCCGAAGCCGAACGGCGCATCTTCATTCAGGCGCAGGAAGCCGAAGCCGTCATCGGCGAGGCCAACGCCAATCGCGAAAAAGAAATCCGAGTCGCTGAAAATATCGCCGCCGCCGACAAAGGCAAGAAAAAAGCCGAAGCCGACCGGCGCATCTTCATTCAATCTCAGGAAGCCGAAGCCGTTCAGGGCGAGAACAAATCCAAAGCCGATATCGCCAAGGCCGAAGCCGAACTGGCCGTCATCCGCGCCGAAGCCGACCGGGCCGGCGAAGTGGCCAAACGCGAAGCCGAAGCCGCCGTCCAGAAAGCCCAGTACGCCCTGGAACAAGAACGCCTCAACGCCGCCGAAGTCGTTCGTCAGGAAATCGAACTCAAGAAAACACAGATCGCCGCCGACGCCGTGGCCGAACGCCACCGGCGCGAAGCCGCCGGGCAGGCCGACGCCGTGCGCCTCAAATATGAGGCCGAAGCCGAGGGCATCCGAAAACTCATCGAAGGCAAGGCCCAGGGCTATCAGTCCCTGATCGCCAGCTGTAACGGCGACGCGCAGGCCGCGTCCACGTTCCTCATGATTGAAAAGATCGAGAGCATGGTGGAAAAACAAGTCGAGGCCATCAAGAACATCCGCATCGACAAGGTCACCGTCTGGGATTCCGGCGCCCACAGCGAGGGCGACGGCGGCGCTACCGCCAACTTCTTGTCCGGCATGATCAAGAGCGTCCCACCACTCCATGACGTGGCCGCCATGGCCGGCGTTCGCCTGCCCGAATACCTGGGGCGCTTGAGCGATCAGCAGTCAGCGGAAGAAACGGCGAAAGAAGAAATCCGTTCGGAAAAGGGAAAAAAAGCCGGAGAATGATAGCATCCCTTGCCAACGGCTCCGGACACATCCAGTCGCAAATGGCCCATGACGCGACGACGTCATGGGCCATTCATTTTACCAGGCGTCCATTATCCCCTCACACGCCAAGCCAGCCGCCAGAGCGTGCCAAAGGCCTTGAAGATTTCGGCTTTGGAGATTTTGGAGTCACCGCCACGGCGATCCACAAACTGAATCGGCGTCTCCCGGATCACGGCGCCTCGGCGTTCACACACCGTGAGCAGTTCGATCAGAAACGAATAGCCATCCGAATGAATGGCGTCCCAGTCGATCTGCTCAAGATAGGCGCGGCGATAGGCGCGATAACCGGATGTGCAATCCCGGCTGCGGACACCTAAAATCGTCCGGGCCAGAAGGTTGGCGCCGCTGCTGAGAAGTTTCCGATAAAAAGGCCAGTTGGAAATCCCGCCCCCTTGGACATACCGGGAGCCGATGGCAATATCGCCGTGACGGGCGGCTTCGATCAGGGCGGGCAGGTGATCCGGATTGTGGGAAAAATCGGCGTCCATCGTGACGGCCAGATCGGCCTGTTCGTCCAGGGCGCGACGGAATCCCGCCACATAGGCCGTACCGAGTCCTAGTTTGCCCGGTCGTTCGTGCAGAAGAATCCGATCATCCGTTTCCATCAGGCCTCGGACAATATCGGCCGTTCCGTCGGCGGAGTGATCATCCACCACCAGCACGCGGGCGCCGTAAGGACCAGCCTTGTCAAGAATAGCCGGGATCAATTCCCCCACATTGGCGGCCTCATTATACGTGGGCAGAATAACAAGAACGCTCTGGATGGTGGATGCTTCCGAGACGGGAGAGTGTTTCATCAGGTGATTGAGAGTCCTTTAGGCTACCTTCCAAGATTGACTGTGAATCGGCGGGGATTTCGTTTATCGCCTCAACCGCTGATAGTCGTCACATTCCCGGGCGTTGGGACGCTCGGGTCGGCGACAGACGTCGCCATAGTCGTATTTGCACGTGTCACACAAAAACTCATCATCGGCGAGCATGATCTTCCGCCAGAACTGATTCAGTCTCTGTTTCAATTGTTTGAAGGTCATCCTGCGCGCTCCTCCGCCGTGAAAAATAGCAACGCCCTTTGCCGGCCCGCTTACAGTCCATAATCATCAATCTTGCGATAAAGCGTCTTGCGCCCGATGCCCAGGATGCGGGCGGCTTCGGCCCGATTGCCTCCGCAAGAAACCAGCGTCAAGCGGATCAATTCGCGTTCGGCGTCCTTGAGCGAAGCCCCCGCCTGGAGCGTGATGGTCTGAGCGCCCGAGGTATCGTTGGCGATGCGGTCGGGCAGATCTTTGAGGCCAATCTCCTTCGAACGGGACATAACGATAATGGATTCAATGACATTGCGCACTTCGCGCACATTGCCGGGCCAGGCGTAGTTCTGAAAGGCGGCCATGGCCCGGGGGGTGACATCGATGATGGGGCGCCCATTTTCTTCACAAACCTGTTTGACAAAGTGATGGATCAGCAACGGGATATCCTCCACCCGACGCCGGAGTGGCGGCAGTGTGATCTGAATAACATTGAGACGGAAGAAGAGATCCTCACGGAATCGCCCTTCTTTGACCTCTTCCTCCAGATTGCGATTGGTGGCGGCGATGACGCGCACATCGACACGGATCGTCTGTGCCCCACCGACCCGCTCGAACTCGCCTTCCTGGAGCACCCGCAGGAGTTTGACTTGGAACTCCGGCGTCGTCTCGCTGATTTCATCAAGGAAGAGCGACCCACCGTTGGCCAGCTCGAAGCGCCCCGGCTTTTGAGCGAAGGCGTGGGTAAAGGCCCCCTTTTCATGGCCGAATATTTCACTCTCCAGAAGCGACTGGGCCACGGCGCCACAATTGATTTTGATCAGCGGAGCGTTTTTGCGCGGCGAATTATAGTGCAGGGCGCCTGCAACGAGTTCCTTGCCCGTCCCGCTCTCGCCCTGGATGAGGACGGTGGACTTGGCCGCTGAGGCCAGACGGACCTGTTCGAAGACCTTGTGCATGGGGGGCGAGGAACCAATGATATTGTGAAATCCATAATGGGATTCCAGTTCCTGTCGCAGGGCCATGTTTTCCTCGCGCATGGCCTGCGACTGAAGACAACGATCAATCTCGTTGTTGATTTCGTCCAGATCCACGGGTTTGGTCAGATAATTGGACGCGCCCATTTTGATCGCGTCGCGGGCGCTCTCGATCGAACCGTGTCCGGTCAGCATAATCACAGCGACCGTGGGACTGCGGCCTTTGATCCGCTTGAGCAATTCCATGCCGTCAATGAGTCCCGGCATTTTAATATCCGAGATGACGAGATCGTAGGATTGGCGCTGGATGCGCTCCCAGGCCTCGTCGCCATTGGCCGCCAGATCAATTTCCAGGGGCTTGGACTCAAGGGCCCACTTCAAACCGTCCCGGGTGTTCTTTTCGTCTTCAACGATCAATAACCTGCGTCGCATAAACCTTTTTTCCATTCCATGCGGACACGCCCGCAAACTCATGTCGTCCCATCATCCGTTCAGACCCGATCAGCGTCAAGGCCTTCCGGTTCCAGGCGGGGGGGGGAGAGGGAATCCCCTCCCTCCCCCTCGCCCGGCTCCCCAGCCATTTATTCAACGGTCCATTCCAGAATCCCTCCCGAATAATTGGGGCGCAGTTTCGCTTCCAGACGAACGGCGTCGGTTTTGACGGGTTTGAACGCAACCGAGTTGAAACGGTCCCGAGCGACGCCGTAGGCGTCCGCCGTCTCAACGGGCTTCCAATCGTCGCCGTCCTTATACAACAGACGCCAGGACTCGGGCGCGCGGCATTCCCCCACTCCGGTATCGTCGAACCAATAGACAGCCGTGGACGTCAATTCCCGCGGCGCCTTAAAATCATACTGCACCCATTCCACAGAGCCTTTGTGATCCCACCAGGTGAATCGCTCGACGGAGTGATCGTTCGAGTTGGCCGGCGCCTCGTCGTCGCACATGGCTTCCGGCGAATCAAACTTGTGAGACACCGTGACCTTGTACTTGGGCGGTTTGGGCATTTGCGGGGCCTGCCATTCCGTGGCCTCCGGGCCGGAGCCGATGACCGGGAAGGCCGAGATGCGCAACCGGGCCGCGCCCATGGGAATCAACTCAATATTTTCGACCGGCTCTTCCGATTTGACGGGGCTGTCCTGCAACACGTCACACAGACCATAACGATCGAGCTTCCAGTTCGGAATTTTGCGCCCCTTGGCCTTGACCACAATCGGCGCCGCCTCCAGCGTAAAGGGGAAGTCGTCCTGCGGCCAGGCCCGCCGCGTCACCGTGAAGGAATCGGCCGGATTGCTTTCATCAAAAACCAATCCATAATTCCACGGCGTGGTGGGATGAATCTCCCACGACGGCCACAGATCGGTATTCACGCCCGCCTGCCATTTCGAGTCGCCAATGGCCGTTTCCGTGCTGTCAAAGCGATCATAGCGTTCGCCGATTTTGAGTGACAGCGTCAACGGGCCATAATCGACCGTGGCGCTGTTGTGATTCTTTTCCCAGCGACGGACCGAGATTTCCATGGGCAGTTCCAGCACGACGCGCTCTTCGCCGAACCATTCGCGTTCGATGCGAATCCACTGTCCGTCGCCCGGCTCAATGGCGATGGCTTCATTGTTGATCTGCAAAGCAACGTCTCGACTCCATCCTGGAATGCGCAAATAGAGGGGCCAGGTCACCGCCTTCGGCGTTTCCACATCGAAGACAATGCGACTCTCGAAGGGATAGTGGGTGATTTCGTCGATGGTCACGATGACGCCGTCGCCGACTTTGGCTTTGACCCGACTGCCGGCATACAGGGTGGCGGCGATGCCATTGTCGGGCGTAGCCATCCACAGGCTCTTGGCGTAATAGGGCCAGCCGTGCGAGTGGTTGTGCTGGCAACAGCGCGAGCTGAAGGGGTTCATGATCAGAAAGGGCCCGCCGTTCTGAATCCCCGGGCTATGGTTCTCCCGATCGCTGACGACCATGTTGGGTCCGGTCAGGTAGCGCAGAGACCGAAAGTCCGGCATGGTGGCCGCGGGATAGGTATTAAAGGCCACCTCTTCGCAATGATCGGCCCAGAAACGGTCGCCCGTGATGGCGAGCAGCGTTTCATTGGACAACATTTGCTCCACGCTGCCACAGGTCTCGATCATTTGACGCGGATCGTCGTAGCCGGGACGGCTGTTCTCGTCGCCGCCCCACATGCCACCGGGAACCTGACCAAAGCGCTTGCGGATTTCGAAGAAGTTCGCATAAGCGGCTTTTAAATCGGACGCCTCGCCGGTGACGAGATAGTACGTGCCCGGTTCGCCGAAGGCCTGGGCAATGTTGACATTATGCCAGTTGGGCAGATCGTCCTTCATGCGCCAGTCGGCCGTGTTGCGATGGATTTTGTGAGCCACATCAAGCAGCCATGCCTCGCCCGTGCGATTATACAGCCAGAGGATACTGTACAGATTATCCCCGCCGCGCATCCGTTGCCAGTATCCGGTCAGCATCTCGTCGTCGGGAACGGTGGACTGATATTTGAAGTAGCGGCTCATGAGGTCCAGAACGCGTTGATCGCCGCTATAATCGTAGTAGGATTGCAGACAGAAGAGCATGATCATGTTGGCCCAGTAGTCGCGCGTGCCGTCGCCGAAACGCTGGTCGGGGCCGAAGTCGCCGTTTGCGCGCTGGCTGCGGAGCGCCGCTTCGATCCAGATCTGACTCTCTGCGATCATCGCCTCGTCCCCGAGAATGTAACCAAGTTCACAATAGCCTTTGAGCCAGTAAGGCAGTTCCTCCCAGCCCCAGTCACCCTGGCCGTCCTTGCTGAGCCAGGCGTTGCCGTCTTTCTGGAGCCAGGCGCTGATGCGGCCCAGGTTGCCGGTCAGGCCGTCTCGCTGCCGCTCCAGATAGGCGCGCACCCAGCTGCCGGGCTGGACCGCGCCGACGGGCAAGGGGATCAGGGCGCTGGGCTGAAGGGGCGCGCGATTGCTGACATAATGATCGTTATGATGGCTGGCATCGATATTTTTGACGACGGTCACGTTGCCCTGTTTCGCTTTCGGCTCAACGGGAACCAGCACGTCGATCCCGCAGTCGATATACTGGCCGCCGCTCGTCTGGCGGACATGGATGGCGATGGTGTTTTTGCCGACGCGCAGGACGTCGGCGTTGAATTCGAAGGCGTCATAGCCGGTGGTGAAACCGCCCAGGTCGCGAACGAGTTTGCCGTTAATGTAAATCTGCGCGTCTTCATCGTGATGCAGACGAAGAACGGGTTGCTTGGGCAGCGGCGCCTTGAGTTCGAAGGTCCGACGAATCCAGATGTCCTGGGTGTCCCAAATGGTTCCAACGACGGCGCCGGGCGTGTTGCGCGTGCCGAAACCGCCGGGGCCTTCTTTCCAGCCGCTGTCGTCAAAGGCCTCGTCACTCCAGCCGGCGCCGGGACGTTCCATCGTGTAACGCCAGACGATGCCCTTCTCCTGACTCGTGGGAACGATGGTCTCCGTCTTGGGTGGCGTCGGCATGGGCGCCCATCCCGTCGAACCCCACTGGCAACGACTGGCGAATTTCTTCCAGATGTCGTCATGGTAAAGCATTTGCAGGAAGACGCCGCCAACGACCGGTCGGGCCGTGAAGCCGCGCTTCTTCGCCGTATCCGTAAAATACCAGTCCGTCATGGGCGAGCGGTCGGGCGTGTCGTTCAGGAACTGATAGACCGGATCGACGAGCGCCTCGAAGTCCTCGCGTTTTTGCGTGAGCGTGGCCGTCCACAGAATCCAGTCCAACTTCGTATACGTCGAGCGATTGTCCAGAGGCAGGCCATATTCGTTCTGGATTTTCCGGTAAAAGGCCATCTCCGTTTCCTTGACGTGATCGGGGAAAAGGCCCAGGCCCAGGATTTTGTCCCAGACGAGATTATATTTCTGGCTCCAGGTGCCTTCGCGGTCGAAGGCCAGGCGATAGTGATCGCCGTCTTTGGCTTCTTTCACCCAGCGGGCGGCGAATTCCTGAGCAATCTTCCGGTACTCAGCCGCCGCTTCCCATTCCTGGCGCATCTCACACATTTTGGCATAGGCGCCCAGCGCGACGATGGCCTTGGCGCTGAGGTTGACATTGTGAGCCAGGTGGCCGGCGAAGTCGTCGGTACATAACTGGTTCTCAGGATCGAAGCCTTTGGATTTCAGATACTCGGCCCATTGGGTCAATTGCGTCCAGTAAAGGCTGGCAAATTCGGCGTGGCCTTCCATCTTCGACACGGCGCCCATGAGGAGGAGCAGGTTGCCGCATTCCTCGACGGGCATCTGGTTCTCTTCCGACGTCTCGCCGCCGCCATAGCGCTGGCCGTTGGCGTGGGGATAGGTCCCGAGGTCATGCGGCGCGAAGGGGAATTTCCAACGCTCGGAGGCCGCATAATTCATGAACGGCACAATAAAGGACTTGGCGATGTCGGGTCCGAGCAGAAGAAACTGCGGAGCCATGGGATAGAAAACGTCCGACGTGGCAATGCAGCCGTTCGAATGATTTTCCTTGGAGAACTGAAGAGGCTGTCCGTTTTCGTCGGCCACGAACTTCCCGGCGGCCAGGGCCTGGCGATAGGCCAGCGCGCAGATAGCTGCGTATTGGGCGCCACCGACTTCATTCGCGTAGTGCATGAGTTCCACATCAAAGCGCTGACATTGCTCCTGAATGCTCGTGTATTCGGCTGAAGCGGCTTCCAGCAGATCGGCGGCGTCCCAGCCGTTGCGGCGCCAGTAAGGGCGCAGGTTCTTCTTCATATACTGAATGGCATAAATCTGATCATAGGCGAGAACCAGAAACCGCTGGACGGGGCGATCGCCCTGGACCGTTCCCAGATCCATGGCCATGGCGCCGACCACAGGCTCTGCTGGCGCAGGCAGATCGGTCCTCAAGCCCGTCAGGGCCTTGGCGCCGCCCTTTAGGAAGGCCGCCCGCGACTCGTCGCCCAGGGCCAGGGCATAGGTCGGCGCGTATTCCTCGCGACCGGCCAGGTAGAAGTAACCCCAGTCGATGCGGATGTCGTCGCCGGATTTACCGAGGATGTTCTGCTCAGTGGAGCCGATCTTGAGGGCGATCAGGTCGCCGGGCTTTTCGACGGCGCCATCTATTTCCTGATCCTGTGTATTAACGGCAATCTCAGCCGCCGCATCAAAGTACAACTGGACATCGTGCGCCTTGCCGTCCGTGGAACGCACAGTATAGGTGAGATAGGTCACGGGCCGGGTGATCAGGTCAAGGTCGTGATACGGGATGGCGGGCGTCGTGAAGGTCAGCATCAACTCGACGCCGTCGGCCTCAAAGGCATAGAAGGTCGTCGTCGGGGCCACGGCGCGACGGGTTTGCGTCATGGCCGGAACGCCGTCAGGGCGAACGCCCATGACACGCCAGGCCTTGCCGTCGATGCGGAGCATGGAGGTCATGCGATGGGGCTTGCCGGTCCAGTGGGTGGTTCCGGCGCCATTGAGCGTGTCGGACTGGGACCAGATGCTGAAGTAAGGATCGCAGGCCACGAGGGGCGCAGCGGGAGGGCGTAGTTCAAATAACGTTTGTTTCCAATCGTCCGACGATTCGGCAGCGGTTACAGTGAAAGCGAAGCCGGTCAGCAGCGCGACCGCCGTCCAAAGGGCGACGGCGCGTAAGGGATTGGCGCGCAGGGCGCGAGTTTTGTTCATTCCATTCTCTCCATTTAAAATTCAAACAACACCGGAATACGGGCGTATCCCGAACCTGTCCGGGATTGTTTTGAGGTTATTTAGCCGGCTTCAGCCGGCTCTTCCTTGCCCCCGCCTTCAGGCGGTGGGCGCCTATGGACCATTGTATTTGGAGCGCGCTTTAGCGCGGCTTCTCGACCGAGGCTTCAGCCATTCCCGACGGCGCCCTCAGTCCCATATTTCTCCAAAGCAGCATTTACCTTCCCCTGCCCATGGTGCTCCTTCCGCCCGGCCAAATATTTCAACACCGACTCCAGATTCTTCTCGGCAAAAGGCGCCACCCCATATACCCTTTGCCATTTGAGAGCATGGGTGATGGCTAAAGCCTCCTGTCGAGAAGCCGCGCTGAAGCGCGCTTGTTTCTTGAACACTCATCTTACCCACCACCTGAAGGTGGGGGCAAGGAAGAGCCGGCTGAAGCCGGCTGAATTCTTTCCACTATTCCGGACAGGTTCGGGAGGCGCCCCCGGAATACGGCGCGAGGGGTGAAATAAATCAAAGGAGCGTATTCTGTTTCAATCGCGACAACAAAACACGCTCCAATTGTCAGGCCTTTGAAGAGCCTTGTTTTGAGCGATGCGATTATTGCTGGCCGTAAATGGCCTTGTTGGACATGAGAATATCGCCCCGCGAGACGGTGCCATTTGTCGGCGCGTAAAGAATTTCCGAATACTTGACCCCCTGATCCAACTGCACCCAGATGATGCCGTCGCCCCAGGCGGGGTAGTCGTTGAGCGTGTATTGTCCCTCCGGGCCCGGACAGTCGATCCAGTATTGAAGACCGGCGGCGCGCATGTTTTCCGGCCAGCCATTGAAGGTGTTCCCAGCCCCGTCCACCCGCAGGTTGGCCCCATAGTTGTATAAACTGCGCAGATATTTATCCGGCGAATTGCCATAGGGATTATCGCTGGCCTCAAAAGCGCTGGTGGGAACGATGGTCATATAAGACTGGGGGGTGGTCAGACGGTTGAACGACTCCACATCGCCAGCCGCCGGATTGACCTGGTCGGGCGGATAGGAACCATAGTCAATCTGATAGGTTTCGAAGGCCGTGCCCAGGGAGCGGAAGTCGGACAAGGTGCGGGCCACCTTGGCGCGAACCTGCGCCTCCAGAAAGTTCGGCACGGCGATCAGCGCCAGGATGGCGATGATGGCGATAACGATAAGGAGCTCAATCAACGTGAAGCCCCATTGCTTGCGAATGGATGGTTGCGTTTCCATTATGGATTCCTCCTGATATTCTTTCTCAAATAATATGACGTATTCGCGCAATGATCCAAGCCGAACAGGGCGATGTATTCATTCGATTTCATAGAGAATAAATGTATCGGCTCAATCCTGTTTTGGGACCGCCCGGCCGATTTGGCCGAGCAGTCCCAAGGGCGTTGCGAGGATTCCGATCTCAGTAGTTCGGGATCATCGGGACGTTGCCCAGCGTCCAGTTGAAGAGGATGATGGCATCCAGGTTGTTGACCGAGCCGTTGGCGTTGATGTCGCCGCGGCCCATGAATTGAATGGACGGCACATTGCCCAACATATAGTTGAACAGGATGATGGCGTCGAGGTTGTTGGTTCCGTTGGCGCCGTCGATGTCGCCCAGTGTCGGGACGCTGGCGGCGTTGTCGGCTTCGGCGCCGTGCATGGTTTCATACCCGTCACTGTAGCCGTCGCCGTCAATATCCGGATTCGTGTCGTCGATGTCGATGGCCACGGGCAGCCCGTCGCCGTCCGCATCCACGCTGTTGGGGTCGTTCGGATCCGGGCTGTTGGCGTCCAGCGGATCGGTTCCAAGGACCAGGACTTCGATGCCGTCCATGAATCCGTCGCCATCTGAATCCCTGTTGCGCGGATCCGTCTCGACCAGAGCGGAACCCGTCGGGCAATCGCCCAGGCTTTCCTGTCCGTCCAGGAGGCCGTCGCCGTCCGTGTCGGGCAGGATGATATTGGTTTCTCCGGCGGCCGGCTCGACGGCTTCACACACATCGGCCTTGCCATCGCCATCCATATCCTCAACAGGGGTCGGCGTGGGGAGAACCGTGGTGGGCGTCGGCGTCGGAAGGGGCGGCTCCGTCGGGATCACCGGCGTCGGTGACGGCGTCGGAGTCGGCAGAACCGGCGTCGGCGTCGGTGTGGGAGTCGGGGCCGGTGTCGGCGTCGGCGCGGGAGTGGGCACTTCAGCGCCTTCGGCGGCCAGGTACTTGGCGCTCAGGTATGCGTTGACATCCGTGATTTCCTGCTCGCTCAAGGCGCGGTTATAGATGATGACCTCGGACATGTCGGCGTCGAGCCAACGTTCGTGATTGCCGTTGTTCAGCCACGTGCCCAGCGAACCGGCGCCAAAGTGCTTGATGTTGCCTGTGGATGCGAAGGACTGATCGAACTCGCCGTTCATGTACATGGCCACTTCCGTGCCGCGGTCGGCGATAACGGCGATGGCCACCTTCTCGACGCCCATCGGGACCGAGCCGGGCACGTCGTTCCCGTTGCCCGTTCCGATGGCCCCCTGGCCTTCGGCGGCGTAGAGAATCCGGCCGTTGTTATCCGCCAGATGCACCGAGCCGGCGCCCCAGACGTTGGCGTGCATGATGCTGAGGAAACCGTTGGAATGACGGCCACGGGACAGAACGACGAAGATCGTCGGGCTGTTGATGGCGTCATCCATCAGGAATTCAAAGGCCTTTGGATTCCGCTGGTTGGTGAATGGATCGAAGCGCACGGTGGGCCGACCGCCGGGGCCATAGTCCACATAGGTGGGTTGGAAGTCCGGATTCGGCTGAGCGATGTTGTGATTGTTGCCCGACAGATCCGGCCAGCTGGCCACGGCGGCGCCGTCGCCCAATCCCAGGGTCGAAGCGTCCAGATGCAGATAGGC
>JADFCT010000361.1 GCA_017161665.1 Candidatus Sumerlaeota bacterium | reverse complement strand
GGTAGCGGGACGGTTTTTCTATCCCCGCGCGGATTGGTCGGGGATGGATTATGTCGATTTCAGCGTCTCCGCCGCGCAGGCCAATCCGCAAAACGGCGAGAGTGAATTCCTTAAAATCAAGGCATGGCATTTCAAACGCCTGGCGGACCTCGGAACGCCCGGAAGCGCCTGGTTCCAGGAACAGGCCGGGCCACCGTCGATTGGCGATCAGGATACCGGAACGACCCTGGCCGATCCGGTCCGGTTCCTGAACGGAAAAAAAGTGGCCGATCAAGCGCTGCGGGGATCCTTCAAGCCCGACGGCCAGGCCATTGTGTACGGCAAGACCGACGGGAATGTTTACATCCGGAATCTGGCGACCCACAGCGAACGGCTCCTCATCAAGGACGCCCAGAATCCGCTCTGGGCGCCCAATAGCAAGTGGATTGCCTTTGTGCGGAGCGATCCGCCCAATGGCGGCTATCGGGCTGAGGAGGTCTGGCTGGTTCGTCCCGACGGGGAAGGCGCCCGGCGGGTGGATGCGGGGGGATACCCCGGCTGGAGTCCCGACGGGAGGGTGTTGTACACGGTCTCGCGCATGGGACAGGGCCTTCGCGGCCATGTGGTCGATGACCCGACGGCGACGCCGTTTCGCCTGCCCGTTGCGACCACTTACTGGTATCCGGCCATTGCGCCGGACGACAGCCGGGTGGCTTATTTTCAAGCCTCCGGTCTGGTGATTGAACGAATGGACGATGCCGTCGTCGAGTCAAACTGGCCCACGGCCGGCAATCGCGGCCTCTTCCCCGCGTGGTCCCCCGACGGGAAGCGGGTGGCCATCAGCGGATTTGACAACGATCCCCTGGGCGTGTGTGTCTATGACATTGAGACACAAAAAGGCTTTCAGGTCGCCTGGCGCGGGTACG
This sequence comes from Candidatus Sumerlaeota bacterium, assembly GCA_017161665.1. Lineage (GTDB taxonomy): Bacteria > Sumerlaeota > Sumerlaeia > JADFCT01 > JADFCT01 > JADFCT01. Next base: position 2,651 of record JADFCT010000361.1, on the reverse strand, counting down.
GCAACCCCGTCTGGTCGCATGACGGCTCGAAACTCTTAATCACCCGTTCGTCCGGTTCCTCGCTGCGTGAGCTCTGGATGATCGAAACCGAAAAGATCGATCAATTGTCGGGAACCGACGCCTGGAACCCGCAATGGGCCCAGGAGAGCGTTCCTCGTCCCGCCCAACCGCGGCGCGAATCGGAGTTGGAACGGACCTACGCCCTGTTGTCCGGTGGCCGGGCCTTGAGCGAAAACCTCCAACTGGATCGGGAGCTGTGGCTGCGTCGGGACGATGACCGGATGGTCCCTCTGGCGTCCATCCCGGGGATTACCACCCAGGAAATCGACTGGAAGGAAATCATCCAAGACAAAGAGCCGGAAACAGACGCGCTGGCCCGGGCCGTCCCGGCAGACCAACACGTGATTTTCTTTCCCTCATTCACCGACATGCAGACAATGGTCGAAACGTCGATGACCGAAGGGACGCCTATCCTGCGGTTAATGGATCCGCGATCCGAAGACGCCCGATGCAAAGAACGGTACGAGCGCCAACTCTGTCTGGCGCTGGACGCCATGGCCAAAATCCTGGGGCCGACGTTGATTCGAAGTGTCGCCTTCACGGGGTCCGACCCCTATCTGCGCACCGGAACGGATCTGGCCCTGTTGTTCGAGGCCGTGGATGGGAAGAGTCTCAAAGGGCTCATCATGGCCCGCCAGACGGCCGCCCTCACCGCGGGGGCGCGCCACGTGACCGGCGAACTGCTTGGCGCGACCTATCGCGGCGTTGTGACCGACGACCGTTCCATCTCGTCCTACATGGTGTCCATCGGAGATATCGTCGTCGTGGCCAATTCGCTCCATCAGATGGAGCGGATCCTGAAGGCCGCCGCTGGCAAAATCCCCTCCATGGCGGACCTGGATGAATATGTCTTTTTCCGCGACCGGTATCGCAAGGGGGATCCCTCGGAGACGGCGCTGCTGATTTTGAGTGACGCCACCATCCGGCGCTGGTGCGGCCCGGAATGGCGCATCGGCACATCCCGTCGGACGCGCGCGGCCGCCGCGCTGGCCCGTCTCCAGGCGCGTCATCTGACGGATCTGGCCGCCGGGCGCGTCAAGCCCGAAAGCCTGACCTGGCAGGATACGGGCATGGCGATTGACGATTTGAAAATCGGACCAGCGGGAATCAGCTCGATCACCTACGGGAATCTGACCTTCCTGACGCCCGTGGCGGAGTTAGCTCTCACGGAGGTCACCGAATCCGAGAAACAAGCGTATGAACAATTTCGGCAGAATTATCAGCGCCAATGGCGTCAGTTCTTTGATCCCATCGCCATTCGCTTCACCGTCAAGGATGCGAAGCTGGGGATCGACCTGACCGTGCGTCCGCTCATCGGCGCCAGCGAGTATCGCGATCTGATGACCGTCGCCGGCAACAATGCGATTCGCGCCGGCGTGGGCGATCCGCATCCTGAATCGCAGTTGCATTTTGTCCTGTCCCTCAACCGGGAGTCGCGCCAGGTCCGCCAGTTCACGAATTTTGCAGCGCAAATGATGCGAAGCGAAAACATGAATCCTTTGAACTGGGTTGGCGACTGGCTGACGGTTTATACCGATGCGGATCCGTTCTGGGATGAAGCGAAGGCGGCGGCCAAAGAGGGCGGCGAAGCGGCGACGAAAAATTATTTCGAAGAGAACGTCATCCGCACGCCCATCGCCGTCCAGATTCATAGCGTCAACTCTCTGAAAATGGCGGCCTTCCTGACGGGATTGCGCGCCTATATTGATCAGACCGCGCCGGGGATGACGGTGTGGGAATCGATGACCTGGAAAGAGCAACCGTATGTCCGGATCACGCTGACCGAAGCGCACAAACAAAACATCCAAGGGCCCTTTGGCGAAGCGGCCATTTACTATGCCCCGCGCCCGGAGGGACTGATCGTGACATTGAGCGAGGCCATGCTCAAGCGAGCCCTGGAACGACGAGTGGAACCGGTAGGAACGACGGCGGCGGATGCAAGTGGGAACACGCAGGCGACGAACTGGCTCGGCGAAAGCCTGGCCCTGAATGTCAAACGCTCCGCGATCGATTTGGTTCTGAGGATGGCCGGCTCACAGATCCAGTCCAATATGAAGCAACGGTCCTGGGGCAACATCGCCATTCTGAACGAGTGGCGTCGCCAGGCGCCCCACGAAGACCCGATTGCGTTTCACCAGCGGTGGTGGACCACACGGCTGGTCTGTCCCGGCGGCGGACAGTATGTGTGGAATGAGGAATATCGCACCATGGAATCAACGGTGTTTGGACATCCCGGGCGCCCGCGCAAACTCGAACAGGTTCCGAATTTGGCGGAAGGCGTTCAGTCCATGGACTTCGGAGTGACCTTCGAGGACAATGGCTTGCGCGCCAAGGTTCAGATGGATAAGGCTCTCGGAAATAAATAAATCCCCTTTGGGTATCCTGTTTCAGCCCCGATAGGGGCGCCACATAACAGCCCAGGGCAAGGCCCTGGGATCAAGGCAAAAAAACAAATAAAGCCCTGTAAGGGCGCCACAAGAGCCATCCCTTTTGGATTCCCTTCCATCTTTCCGCGTAGGCCCAAGGCGCCTTTGTGCCGCCCTTTCAGGGCGGAAACGTTGGGGGCGCTCAGACCCAGGGCCCCGCTCCCT
>JADFCT010000360.1 GCA_017161665.1 Candidatus Sumerlaeota bacterium | reverse complement strand
CGCATCACATCCTGGAGCGAACCCCGCTGGGTCGGTTCGGGGAACCTGAAGATATCGGATGGGGCGCCGTGTACCTGTGTTCGAAGGCGGGGCGGTTCATTACGGGACAGCAATTGGTGATCGATGGCGGGGTTTCCATCGGATTTTAGACAAGGACATATACAAGTGAAAATAGGTCTGGGGCTTTATCGCCACATGCTGACGCCCGACAATCTGGCTTTTGCCCGCCAAGTCGGCGCCACTCATATTATCGCCCATCTGGTAGATTATTTTCATCAGGGCGCCGCGAATCCCGATAACAATCAGCCAACGGGCGGCCGGGGGGGCTGGGGACGAGCGGGAGATCCCAACCGCATCTGGACGCTGGAAGAACTTCGCGAAATTCGAGCCCGAATTAATGAAGCCGACCTTGAGCTGGAGGCCATCGAAAATTTTGACCCGGCTCACTGGCATGATGTCCTTTTGGCCGGTCCGAAACGGGATGAGCAAATTGAAAACATAAAAACCATGATACGGCGGGTAGGGGAGGCGGGCATTCCGGTGATGGGGTATAACTTCAGCCTGGCCGGTGTGGCGGCCCGGATCACGGGACCTTTTGCCCGAGGTGGCGCCGAATCGGTTGGAATGGAGGGGGGCGATGACACACCCATTCCCAACGGCATGGTTTGGAATATGATTTATGACGACCGGGCGCCAGGGGGAACCCTTCCTGTAATCGAGCACGACGAGCTCTGGCGCCGACTCGAATATTTTCTCAATGCCATTCTCCCCGTTGCCGAAGCATCTGGCGTGCGGATGGCCGCGCATCCCGACGATCCTCCAACTCCCACCTTGAGAAGACAACCTCGTCTGGTCTATCAGCCCGCTATGTACCAGCGGCTCATTGACCTTAATCCCAGCCCTTCCAACGGGCTGGAACTCTGTATCGGCACACTCGCCGAAATGACAGAAGGCGATATTTATCAAGCCGTCGAGAGCTACGGGCGATTAGGTCGCATCGCATATATTCACCTTCGCAATGTTCGGGGCAAGGTCCCCTCCTATCGGGAAACGTTTCTGGACGAAGGCGACGTGGATATGGCGCGCATGATCCGAATTCTGAAGGATGTGCGATTTGATGGTGTCCTGATTCCGGATCATACGCCCCAAATACGTTGCGCGGCTCCCTGGCACGCCGGTATGGCCCACGCATTGGGGTATATGCGCGGCCTTATCGACCTGGCGTAACGCGGTTTTCTGTGCTATGGGGCGACGGTCTTGGACCGTTGAAGCAGCCAGGACTGGTTTTGTAAGGTAAAATGTCCGGATGGTTTGATCCGGCATCACCTGACAATTTCGATTGAGCCGCATAACGGCCGACACATACACTTTGAGCCATCGAATACTCGAAATTCCCAGATTCGTGTTCAGGGATTTGAAGACGCCGCCGTGACGAATCGCGGCCTTGATATGAAAATTGGTCTGCTGCAAATCGACCTCCGCTTCGACGGATGCAACTCCCTGAAAGATAAGCGCGCGATCCTTCAGGCGCTCAAGCATCGCATCCGACAGCGCTATAACGTCAGTCTGGCGGAAATTGATTGGCACGATCAATGGCGCGAATCGCGTTTCGGCCTGGTTGCCATTGGGAATCAGGCCGATAGTATCGAGAAAAACTTTCGCGCTGTAATCGAGGAAATAGAATCACGGCCCGACACTGCCGTGACCGACTACTGTATAGAAATGATGTAACGAAAATGGTACACTCCAGAATGCAACGCATCGAGGAACTCATCAAAGAGAAACTCGCTCAAATTATCCAGGAAGAAATGACGGATCCGCGCATTGGCTTCGCCACGGTGTCGCGCGTCAAGGTCAGCCGCGATTTGCGACAGGCTCTCGTGTCTGTGTCATTCCTCGAAGACAATGAGGAACGGATCCGTGAAGCCTTGGACGCCTTGGCCCACGCCCGTGGTTTCTTGCGCAAGGAACTCGGCACGCGGATCACCCTCAAGTACCTGCCAGACCTCAAATTCATCCATGACGGTTCGGCCGCCTACGCCTCCCATATTCAGGTTCTGCTCAATGAAGCGCAGATAGCGCCGCCCCCGGACGAGGGCGAGGAAGACGATGAAGGTTTAGATTCATAAATTTTCATAGATGAGGATTGCGTCAATGAAAAGGAATACGCCATTTATCCTGGGAGTCTTTGTTCTTCTTGTGTTCGCCGCTCTTTTCGTGAATGAGCGCTTTTTCGATTCATGTATGAGTTCGGATGCCGTCCGGGTAACCAAATATTGGAAGCGACAATATGTCATTCTGGATGCGCTCAAGACTTTGAAGAACCAAACGGGAGAATACCCCAAGAGCGATGAGCGCCTCAGTTCCCTTGTTTTGCTCGAAGGCGGCCTTTTCTCAGGGCAGCCAGAAGAAGCCCATGTCCTGGAGGATTCCTTCATGGATTTGGTCAATGCAAAACCGGCGATGGTCCGGTATTGGAGCGATGGCGCTTCCTTCATACTGTCTGGCGCTGGCCCAGACTGCGAGTACGATATTGATTTGTTTCGTTTGTCATCTGATTATGAATCGCCCCTGACGGATGACGTCCTTGCGGGGTTGGCGTCGTTTTCGTATGCTCCAACCAATGGAACTGTGAGCGACGGCGACATCATCTTCACCAACCGATCCACATATACCATGCCCGGAAAAAATACTGGGCACGGAATATAACGCGTCTCCCATACAATCTTTCAAAAATGCCTCCTCCGGGGAGGATAAGTTTGATTTGACCGGCCTCGGTCCGGGCGCCTATCTTTTCCATGTTCATTTGATATCTCTTGTGGAACGCCGCGCATGGGCTCCTTTCCCGTGATATTTGTTTGCGGCGAATTTCTACGGAAGCGAATCACTGCTCATGCGCGTTTTCAGTATTTTTGTATTTTTTCTACTACTTGCCGTCAATGCTCTTGCAGGAGACGATGGCGTTTCGATTGCTGACTTTGAAGGCAATGATTTTGGAGCCTGGAAGGTGGAGGGCGCCGCCTTTGGAAAAGCGCCCGCCGAGGGATCCCTTAAAATCAGCGACAAGGCTGTTACCGGCTGGGTGGGGCGTGGGTATGCCAGTTCAGCCGTCGGCGGCGGAGAAGCCGTGGGGACGCTGACATCCCCTCCCTTTGAAATCCGAAATAAGTATATCGAATTGCTGGTCGGGGGGGGCTTCTATCCAGAGACGGCCTGCGTTCGGCTGTTGATTGGCGATGAGACAGTGTGGTCGGCTACCGGTGTATCCAGAACCGAGGGCGATTCCAACCATCTGGCGCTGGAGGTGTGGGACGTACGGCCCTATCAGGGCAAGAAGGCCCGGATTCAAATACTGGACAGGGCCAAAGGACGCTGGGGCCATATCCTGATTGACCAGATCCGGCAATGCGATGAACCATCTGTTCCCCTGTTTGCCAATCCCAATATCAATCGACCCATGGCTAGCGTTATGGCTGCGGCGCGCGTGCTCCCGTCCGACGCTTCGCGTCCTGTCTATCACTTCCTGCCTCCCGCGAACTGGATGAATGATCCAAATGGCACAATCTATCGAAACGGC
>JADFCT010000359.1 GCA_017161665.1 Candidatus Sumerlaeota bacterium | reverse complement strand
GAAAATAACGACTCGATCCAGACTCATGTTCCATTTCATCACTTGGCCTTTCGGAAATATCAATTCCCCAAAGGAGGCTCGGTGGAATGGATGGCGCGACGGCTGTTCCCTTTGCCCCTAGGCTGATATTTCTTTCGTAAGGCTTTCAGAAACAAATAATTCCCTTTTTTAGAAGGAAAACTTGTGGCGACGTTACCAACGTTTTCCAATTTCGTGATTCGATCCGAGAGCGCCGGATGGCGCGACACATAACAGGATGCCCAAAGGGGAATCATTCATTTCCGAGGGCCGGATCGAAGGCCAACAGCAAAACATCCCTTTCATTAAAAAGGATTGAACCGGATCGATCAAACCTCAAAGCATTCCAGTATCCGAACGGCGCGCCTTCAAGACCACCGGTCGTGGCGCAAGACAACCACGGCGTCGAGACGGGCTGTTCTGTGGCGCCCCTGCCGGGGCCTTACCGAAGAAATGCGCGGCAACGGTGAAAACGCAAGACGAACGCGCCATTTATGCACGCGCACAGAATGCGAAAATTATTTTTCCCATGGCCCTAAACTCGAATCTGAAGTATGGGCTGCGATCTCTTCAAACGGTGGACGACCGTTATTCGGTCACTTGTGTCGATCGTTCGTCACCGGGAATACGATAAAGGCGCAGAACTCGCCGTTGCCAGTGCGCGGTTCAATCGGTATCGGAACCGAAACCGGCTGACCATCCATGCGACCCGTCGCCACTGGCTTTCCGAAAAAATCCAAAACACTTACAATAGAGAATCGTTGCCCGGGCTCCAAAAGCGGGCTGAGATCCACATCGACGCGTGAACGCTTCGCCCAGTTGAAAATGGCAAGGTTGCCACGGCCTGTGACATAGCGGCTCGGACGGAGAATGATATCCGCCGGACGGTCGGGTCGCTGCGAGCCAAGTGGTATGATCGTATTCCCAGATTGCGTGACGTGTTTAAACTCTTTGATCACCAGTCCCGCATCCACGATCCAGTTATCGGTAACCACGGCGTCCTCGTTGTAAGGCGCATTGTAACCGAGTTCAAGTGGCACTTCGTAGAGAATGTTGTTAGAGGCGGTAATCCGTCGGCTCGGCTGACCACCGCCGATGAGCACGCGTTGCCGATCGCCTTCCTTTACTGGCGCAAAGGCGATGTTGCCTTCGATTCGAAAACCGCTCACCGAGGCGCGGCTGCTCCCGTAGGCCTGTATCGTTGTGGAGTAATTCCCAAAAAGAATATTGTCCGTGAGGGCCTTCGTGCCCGTCTCGTTCTGCGTGTAAATCCCCGGGCCATGATAGCGGTCCGGGCCGATTGAGCCAATGCCATAGATGAGACAGCCATGCATCTCCGCGTCCACAGCGGGCCGCCAGAATCCCACTCCGCTGTTCATGTCGTGGATGACAAGGTGGATGAACTTGGAATCGGCCCCGCCGAGGATATTCAATCCCCCTTGAGGCAGGTCTGCGGGGCCGTCCACCTTCAGCCCCCCGGCGGTCACGCGGCGATTCCACGTCAGCGTTTCAGAAACGGTGATTTCCAGTTCCCAGACTCGCAGATGCCGAGCGCCGGGCTTTACTTCCACCTTCCCGTCCAGGGTCACTCGTTGTCCGGGCATCGGCCGAATGTGAATCGGCTGATCAGGAGCGCCTGCAAGCGCAATCGCAAAACCGGGGCTGTCCCATCGCCGGTCGGGATGCCGATAGACGCCCCCTTTCAAGTACAAGGTGGAGCCGGGCGCCATCGTTTGCTGCCCCCCGAGAGCGGATTCAATGTCCCACGGAGAGTCCATCGTGCCCTCATTCCCGGGCCGTCCATCCACCGCCACGTAAAAACAGGCCTCGGACTTTTGCGAATCCCCGCCAGCAATCGGCTCAACCGCGCCCGCCCGGAAGGTCATGAAACTCAGCATGGCCCAGGCCAGTACAGGCAAACCGAAAGCCTTCGCTAACGGCGACTTGCTGATCGGATTCGAGAATGGCATCATCACCTCCATTGGGTTCGGGATTCCCTGCCGCATTTTTACGGTGTTCGGTTGAGATAGATGAGGACTTCGCGGTGACAGAGGGCCACGACATCCGTCTTGCCGTCGCCGTTCATATCCTCGAATTCCATGTCGCGCGGCTCGCTCATGCCGCCCATGCGCATCCCCGCGCCGAGGTCGGATTTGTCGGGGCCTTCGAAGACCTGGAAGCGATAGAAGCGCTTGAGCGACGCATCCGGCGCCATGGTCAGAAAGTCCAGGAGTGTTTCCGTTCCTTCCAGGACGATCATTTCCTGAATGCCATCGTTGTTGAGGTCAGCGACACGGGCCGACACGTACATGCCTTTTTCAATGTCCGAGATATGCGAGGCGGTCATCTGCATTTCCGGATCCGTCCGCCCCCCTGGAATGAGGGCCAGCCGATCCATGGCCGTCAGCAGGAGGTCGTCTTTCCCGTCGGCGTCCATGTCGGCGGCGTGCATGTTCGTGGGCGAAATGCCCTGAATGTCTTCGCTGCGAATCAGTTCCCAGCCGCCGTTTTCGTCCTGTCCATAGAAGGTCAGACAGCGGTTGCCTGTGTCGAGAAGGACGACGAAAGGTTTGTCGTCGCCTTCCAGGCGCGCCAGGACGGCGGCGGCAATGTCGGCGGCGCTGTTTTTGCCGTTGAACTGGTTCAAGACGGTGATGGCGCCGTCTTCGGCGATCCGCAACACACGCGCGTAGGAGGCGTTGGAGACGAGCAGTTCGTTTTTTCCGTCGCCATCGAAATCCAGAATCCGAATTCGCGAGGGCTTGAGTTCGCTCAACATGCCGGCGCCGACGCTGTTATCCACGTCCAGGGGTCGGAAGGCGCCGTCGGCTTTTTGGAGCAAGACGCGTGGTTCTTCATATTCAAAGAAGCACATGACGTCCGAGCGCCCGTCGTTGTTCAGATCGCCTGCCAGGAGGGCTTCCAGCGTGGCCTGATCGGTTTTGGGCAGGGGGATGGTCCGGTCTTTGGTCATGGCGCCCCCTTGGGCCGGATTCACATCCCGATAGATGGTGAGTTCCAGATTTTGAGCGGCTGACTCATTGCCGTCTTCTTCAGTGGCCGGCTTGGGCCGGGAACAGACCACCAGATCCGTTCCGGTTTCCGCGCCGCCGAAGGGCGCGACGGCAAAGGCCATCGGCTCACCGCCCACTCCCAGCATTTTGGGGAAGTCGAATCGGGTCGATTCGCCCTGTCCCTGAGCAGTCATGACGCCCAGCGCTTTTTCCGTGGGGCTGAGCATCCACAACGCGCCCTTGCCGTCGGGGATCAGGGCCTGTGTGACTCCCAGGAGCGTGGGCGCCGAGCGATGGTTCAGGATCGCATCCGCGCCGACCCGATAGATTTGCAATTCGGCCATCTCCGGCGAGGTGATGGCGATTTCCGGCCGACCGCAACCGTCCAGGTCGCCGATGACGACCGATTCGCCACCGGAAGGCGATTCAATATCATAGGCGCCAATCCGCGCCTGACCGGTCAGCGGGGACGGAGGGTCCTTTTTCTCCTTATATTGCATGACGCGCAACACGCCGGTCCGACTGTCATTGACCACATAGCCCGGCAGGCCGTTGCCCAGT
>JADFCT010000358.1 GCA_017161665.1 Candidatus Sumerlaeota bacterium | reverse complement strand
CCCCGACGAGCCTTTTTCCATTGATGGCCATCCCTTCCGCGATCCCAAGAGCGGCGCCTGGTATCTGTTCTTCGCCAAAGACTTTCTGGATCAGCGCGTGGGCACGGCTCTGGCCGTCGTCCGATTGGGCGACGATATGATCTCCACCGTCGGACCCGTCCAGACGGTCTTGCGGGCCATTGCCGACTGGCAGATCTACGAGCGCGATCGGACCATGTATAACCAGGTCTTTGACGCCTGGCACACCGTCGAAGGCGCCTTTGTCGTGCCTCGTGACGGTCGCTACTATTGCTTCTACTCGGGCGGCAACTGGCAGACGCCCGGCTATGGCGTGGGCTTCGCCGTGTCCGATACGGTCATGGGGCCTTATCAGGACACGGCCAATCTCGAAGGACCCACGGTCCTCAAAACCATTCCGGGCAAACTCATCGGCCCGGGCCATAACAGCCTGATCCTCGGACCGGACGGGCAAACCTGGTTCAATGTCTATCATTCCTGGAATCCGGAGCGGACCAAACGGCAGATGTGTCTGGACCCGATCGAATGGACCGCCGACGGCCCGCGCACCGTCAATCCGGCGCGCGGGGAAAAGACCGTGACCCTCCCCCTGAAAGCCTCCGGAGAGTCGTTCAGCCTCTTCAACGGCGAAAACCTGGACGGATGGCATGTGGATGTGCCCGAATTCGACAAGAATCCAGACGCGCGCAATCCGTTTATCGTGCGCGACGGTAATCTGGTGAGCCTGGGCACGCCGAATGGCCATGTCATCACGGACGCGGTCTATCAGAACTATCGGCTGGAAGTCGAATACCGCTTCCCTGGCAAGCCGGGCAACTGCGGCGTCCTGGTCCATGCCTCCACGCCCCGCACGCTCTACGCCATGTTCCCGAAGTCCATCGAGGTGCAGATGATGCACCGGAATGCGGGCGATTTCTGGTGCATCGGCGAAGACATCACCGTGCCGGATATGGTCAAACGCCGGGGACCGGAAGACAAGTGGGGCATCCTGGGGGGGAACCGCCGCATCCTCAACCTCACCGATGACTCTGAGAAGCCTCTGGGCGAATGGAACACAATGGTGATTGAGTGCGTCGGCGACGAGGTCAAGGTCTGGGTCAATGGCGACCTGGTCAATCACGGAACGAAATGCACTACCAGCAAAGGCCAGATCGCCCTCCAGGCCGAAGGCTCGGAAGTGGAATTCCGGAAACTCCTGATGACGCCGATTGCCCAATTGAGTGAATAAATGGGTCAATTCGATTGACAGGGGCTGCAATCCCGGGCCGGGATGCGGCCCCTGTCAATCGCGCTCCTCTTTGGTCTGTTCCCGGAGCAAATTGATCACCGGGCCAAATTTCTGCTGATTCTCCGGCGTCATTTCGGCCAGTGATTCATGGGCTGACAGAATGAGACGGGCCTGATCCGTCTGACGGATTTCCCGGCTGCCCACTGGACGCAGATGGGTTTCGGGCGCCGGCTCACAGAGGATATGCAGTTTGTCAGCGATCCCCACCTCCTGAAATGCGGCGTAGATCTTATCCGACGGCTGACAGAGGAGCAGAGCGCCGGCGGACTGATTCAAAAAGCCCAGCATCGTGCTGTCCAGCGAGCGGGTCTGTGACAGGTCCAGATAAATGCCGTTGGCCCCTTTGTCCAGGCCAATCTGGATGATCTCGCGCAAGGTATGGGCATATTGCCAGGTGGCGTGACCGCAAAGTTGCGCCACCAGGGCCCCGTCACTCCACCCCACCGACAAGCCATCGGGCTCCGTGGGATCCGGCGCCCGCGTCGCATCCACGCTCACGACTTTAACGGCCGAGTGTAGAGCGCCGTCCGCCTCCTCTTCTGCCGTCAACCGCCGAATCATCACATACGAAACATCGTCGGCGGGCGCCATGTGTCGCAAGTGTTTCGCCAGGGCTTTTTCGAGGGCGCCTCCCGCCTCGATCACCTTCAGGGTGTGACACAGATGGGCCATGTTTTGCAGCCGGGCGGTGGTGAAGTCCTCGCCCTGGGCATTGCGCGCTTCGGTCAGGCCATCGGAGAAGAGCAGCATCGTGTCGCCCGGCGCCAGATAGAATTCAAGGGCTTCATACCGGGGGTTGGCCTCCATGGTCAGCGCGGGGCCTTTCGGTCGCGGATAGGTCAGTTTCGCGCCACCGGTACAGATTGCGGGCGGCGGGTGACCGGCGCTGCTGTAAACAATGCGTCCAGCGGCGCCGTCGATCACCAGATAGCCCATGGTCACGTGCAGATTTTCATCCAGATGTTCTTCCAGGAGCGCCTGATTCAACATCTGCAACACGTCGGCCGGGCGCGAATAGATCGATTGGTCGGGATGCAGGAGTTGTTCGGCGTGCAAGAGTTCCCGGATAATGACCGTCGTCATGGCGGCTCGCACGCCATGCCCGGCCACGTCGGCCAGATAGATGGCCATCCGATTTTCGTCGATGGGGAGCACGTCGAAGAAATCGCCTCCCAATCGCTCGCAGGGGCAATAGTAGCCATAGAAGCCAAAGCCGGCCATCCGCGGGAAGTCGCGCGGCAACATGCTCTGCTGCATCCGTTGCGCCTGTCGCAGGTCCGACGTCAGCGCCTCTTCCTGCCGCAGGAGCCGTTCATAGGCCTCATTCAAATTCTTGAAATTGATTTCGAGTTTTTTATTCTTCTGCCGGAGATCCTCCAACAACTGGTTGCGTTCGCGGATCAGACGGGCCTGCGTTCCGGCGCGATCAATGGCCATCTTCAAAATCGACAGGTGGCTGATCGGTTTTTCCAGATAGTCGTATACGCCTTCCTTGAGAGCGGCGATGGTATCCTGCCGCGTCCCCACCCCCGTCAACAGGATGGAGACCATTTCCGGTCGGATCATCCGGGCGCGCCGAATCAGTTCCAGTCCATTGATCACCGGCATGTTCAGGTCCGTGATCATGATATCGAAATCCGCTTCTTCCAGCGCCTCCAAGGCTTCCATTCCATGCGCCGCAATGCGATACCGATGGCCCAGACCTTTTATGTAGACATCCATCAGAGACCGGATGGTCTCCTCATCGTCCACGACGAGCACGCGATATGATTCGCCCGACAAATCCAATTGTATGTCCTCACAGTCTCCAGATACCCTTCAAGGAGTGAGGTTAACGAAATCCGTTGGGCACATCAATTCCAAAACAACTGAGCGTTGATCCTATCCTATCACTGGCCACCCCCAATGGTGACAATGGCGCCGAGGCGCAGCACGATGGATTTTTCATAAGCGGCCTATGGCGCTCACAAGAAATGATAAAAATGATAGACCCGTACGACCCTGTTATTGAACGAAACCTTTCGCGTGGTTTCGCGCCTATCCGCGGTTGAAAAAATTTTAAAAACCGCGAATGAGCGCCAATGAACGCGAATCAGCGCGGCGCCGCCGACGGCCTGCCCGGGGCAAATCCATGGCGAAGATGCCCATGTCCATAGAAATGGACACAGCAAATGATGAAAATGACGCGGGGGCGGCACGCGGTGGAATCTGTTTTTTTTGAACCATGAAGAATAGAAGGAAAAGAAGAGGGTTGCGCTAAACGCCAAGGCGTGATGACGCAAAGCAAGCCGGGCGCAGCG
>JADFCT010000357.1 GCA_017161665.1 Candidatus Sumerlaeota bacterium | reverse complement strand
ATGAAGCAAAGACCCCGGACAACGAGGACGGGGAACCGCAGGAATCCGACGAAGAACTACTGTTCGATATCCCCGAGAATCCTTCGGAACTGAAGGCCCGCATCACGCCGTTGCGGGAACAGATCGCCCGCCTGGGACCGATCAATACGGTGGCGATCGAAGAATATGACCAGTTGCGCGAGCGCTACACGTTCCTGCAGACGCAGGAGAAGGATATGATCGAGGCCCGCGACTCCATGCTCCAAGCGATCAAGACCATCGATAAGACATCGCGCGAACTGTTCGTGGAGGCGTTTAATATCATCAACACGAACTTCCAGGAAATGTTCCGCCGCCTGTTCAACGGCGGCAAGGCGTTCCTGAAGTTGAGCGAGGACGCCGAGGATGTGCTGGACGCCGGCGTCGAAATCATCGCCCAGCCCCCAGGCAAGCAGCTTGGCAACCTCAGCATGATGTCCGGTGGCGAGAAAGCCCTGACAGCCATCGCCCTGCTCTTCGGGATCTTCCAGTTCAAGCCGTCGCCCTTCTGCGTCCTGGACGAGATCGACGCGCCGTTGGATGACGCGAACTGCCAGCGGTTGGTCGAGATGCTGAGCGAATTTTCCAAAACCGTTCAATTCATCATTATCACCCATAACAAAATCACCATGCAGCTGGCAGACACCATTTACGGCGTCACGATGGATGAGCCCGGTGTTTCACGCCTCCTGTCCATTCCACGTCACCTACTCAAGGATCCGGATCGGCTCAACGAGGACGCGAAAGAGTATGAGGCGGCCGCAACCCCGGAAGGGGCGCGCAATTGAGCAAAATACCCGAAAAGATTGCTCTCGAAGCCATTGCCGATCCCTTTCGCCGGCTGGTGGCGGTCATGGCCCGCCTGCGCGGTCCGGGCGGCTGTCCCTGGGATCGGGAGCAGAATCATCAGAGTCTCACCCCCTATCTGATCGAAGAAGCCTATGAGGTGAAGGATACCATTGATGGGAATCGATTGGACGATTTGTGCGAGGAACTGGGCGATCTGATTTTGCAGGTCGTCTTCCATGCTCAATTGGCGACCGAGGAGCAGCGTTTCACGATTGAGGATGTCTGTCAAGGCATCTGTGACAAACTCATCCGCCGCCATCCCCATGTCTTTGGCGATGTGGAGGTTTCGGGGAGCGGGGATGTCCTCAAAAACTGGGAAGACATCAAAAAGCAGGAGAAAGCCACCCAAGCCGCGGGCGACGATTCCGTGTCCAGCGACGACCGCGCGCCCGGCGACAAGTCTACCCCACCCTTCCGTTCCATGCTGGCCGGAGTCCCCCCAAGTCTGCCCGCCCTGTTGAAAGCCCACCGCATCCAGCAAAAGGTGGCGACGGTGGGCTTCGAGTGGGAAACGATTGAACCGATCTGGGAAAAAATCCACGAAGAGATCGATGAACTGCGCGAGGCGGTCGAGGCGTTAGAGGCGAGCCGGCAATCCCCTTCATCGCCCCCCGATGAGACGGCGCGGAAGCAGATGGCCACCGAAATTGGCGACTTGTTTTTCAGCATTGCCAATTTGTCCCGCCGCCTCGGCGTTCCCGGCGAAGAAGCCCTGGACATGACCAACCGGAAATTCATGGCCCGGTTTCGGCAAATCGAGCAATGGCTCCATGAACAGGGCAAAGGGCCGTCGGATCTGACACTCGACGAACTGGACACCCTGTGGGAAAAGGCCAAGGCTTTCGATCTGTAATACGCCGTGTTATTGGCCTACTATGGTTCAAGCGATTCGCGATAGTTGTCTTTGAACAATCCGATCTTTTCAAATGGAATGGCCTGAAATGACGGGAGTTCCTTGGAGAGTCGCGCCTCTTTTCGCAAGGAGAAGTCCTGCGCGCCTTGGTCAGCGAAACCAAGGTCGATGGGGTTTTCCTCTGTTCCGCTGAGGGACTTCAATCCCTCATACTCCCCGGCGTTCGCCACGCCGTTGGCGCCCACGGTGTTGACCGCCAGATTGTCTTTTATCTCAATTTTAGCGATCAGTTTTTTGACATTCCCGTCGAAATCAAACACATTCCGGGCGCAATCCACGAACACATTCTGCAGAATCGAGTTGTTGAGCGGCTCACGGGGCGACTCATCCATAATCGCCGCCAACCGGGGATACCGTTCACTCCAGGGAGGATTTTTATAGTTCAATGCCTCCGCTTTTTTCTCCAGCATCCAACTCGGATGGTCCGGATTGTTCCATTGCTTCCAGGTCATGCCGCGGGAGTCGAGATGGAGACCAATGGGGCAGTCCACCACCAGATTGTTGCGCACGATGTTATCCCTTCCCCCACCGATCATGATCGCCCGGCCCGCGCGATAGAACACATTGCCCTCCAGGGTCTCCCCGCTATCACAATCATCGAGATAAATCCCCATCGTGTTCACATGCTTCGCATCGCCACTGCCCAGATCATGGATATAGTTGTGGCGAAGGATGTTGCCTTGTGACGTCCAGTCCCGACCGGAATAGAATGCGCCGGCGTCTCCGGTTTCCATCACCACATGGTGGATTTCATTCCGTTCAAACAGATGCTCGTTTCCCCCATAGAGAACCGCATTATGCGGGGCGTCATGGATCAGGTTGTTCTGCGCGATTTGTCCGCATCCATTCGCCCGGATGCCGGGCGCATAGGTGCGCGTAAACAGGCCATAATGATGGATATGGTTATTGATGGCCCGATTGCGGGCGGGGTTCAGGGTGCGGCGATCGCCTCCGTCAAGGGAAATGCCGGTTGCGCCAAGGTGGAACAGGTTGCAGGAACGAACCGTATTGTCTTTCCCATGGATCGAGATCCCGCTGCCGGCAAGATTTTGGATTGAACATCCGGCGATTTCCACGCCCTCGGCGTTTCGAATGACGAGTCCATCGCCGTGACCACATTCAAATGTCAGATTCACGAATTGAACGTGCTGGACGCCGTCTGCTCGGACGAAGGGCTCGTTCTGCGTCGCCAGGACAATGGATGCGTTGGCCCATGCCCCCTCCGGATAAACATAGAGTCGTTTGTTCAATCGATCCAGATACCATTCCCCCGGCGCGTCCAGTTCCTCCATGGCATTCATTGCGAAAAAGCGTCGTTCCGCATTCCCCCAGGTGCCGCCCAGGATGCCATAATTGTGAGGAGCGGCGAGCGAAAGGACTTTTTCTTCGGGATCATATGCGGCCACACGAATGACTTCATCACTCCAATCGTGGGTCCAGTAGCCCAACAGCCACACGCCTTCATTGATATTCCACCGCTTGGGGCGATTATCGTCAAAGACAAATGAACCGGGACGCGCCGTGCGCCGCTTCGGATCCGCAGCATTCGGATCGGGTAAGCCCGTATCGACAACTTCCGAAAAACGCGCCCAGCCACCATTGGCTGTGTCCGCATTGGGCCAGCGCGCTAACGTCATGGGGCGTTCATTCACATACAGCCAGGGACCTTCAGGCGCTCCGCGAAAAGCTGTATTAAAGTTTTCAAAGGCTTCTGACATCATGGGAGCCAAATCGCACACCCGGATCTGGTCCCGCGCTTCGAGAGCGAATCGTGATCGAACCCCCTGATCCGTGACGGGGGTGAAGGAAGAAGGCTTCAGGGTAATGCCACCAC
>JADFCT010000356.1 GCA_017161665.1 Candidatus Sumerlaeota bacterium | reverse complement strand
CCCCTCGGTCGCGGCGCCGGTCATCCACGCCCATCCGTGAGCGGCCAGAAACCATGGGGCCCACAGGAGCGCCGAACCGCACGGCACGGCGTTGGCCAGCCGCCCCGTTTCGGGATCGAAGCGCATGAGATCGCTTGTGTAGTGGGCATAGTGTTCATATTCATTGCGGAAATCCAGGTCCCCGTCCATGACAGCGGAGCGCAGATAGGCATAGTAGCGGGTTCCGTCGGCGCCGTGAATCCAGGGGCGCAGCATGGCCACGGCCAACGCGAGCCACAGAGCCACCCACGCCACCGTTCGGCGATCGGGTCCCCGCCCCGCTCTTGTGTCTGCCTGGTCCGATTCAGTCATCAGCGGGCCTCGTCGCGTCCTCTTCCCGCAAGCGGTCTCCGTCCAGGCCGATGGCGACCCAGAAGACACGGGCCAGCGTGCGGGCCGGCGCCACGGCCCGGGCCATGAGAGCGCCGTAGGGGGCTTGCGCCAGGCCTTCTTCCTGGACAAAGGCGTTGGGGATGCTGCAAATCAGACTCAATCCGCCGGCCAGGAGGAAACTGATCGTATAGCCGGTCTGCCCCCAGGATTGAATGATCCAGCCCGTGATGACAGGGGTCAGCCCCATGGCCAGGGCGTCGAGGATCATGAAGACATTGGTATAGCCGACGCGATTGTCCGCGCGCACCAGTGTCAGCATGGCGCGGTTTTTGGCCACATGGAAGGCTGTCAGAAACATCTGAGCCAGAGCCCACAAGGGCCAGACCGCCCAGGCGATCCAGGGGCCACCCGCCCCAAGGGACAGCCACAACAGCGCCACCACTCCATGTCCGAGCAGGGCCAGGAACATGGACGGCCCACTGCCGTGGCGGTCCGCATAGCGTCCCCAGCCATGAATGGACACGGCCACGCCCAATGCGCCGAAGGCGGTGATCCACATGACCAGGTCCGCGTCATAACCCAGGCCCATACGCAGATACATGGTTCCGGCCGTATAGAGGATCCAGGTGCAAATGACGCCCGAGGCGCTGCGCAGACAGAACCAGATGAATCGGCCATCGGCCAACACGGCCCGATAGGAAGCCATGGGCCGGAGGGGCGTCACGGGGCGGTAGCTTTCACCGCCCGGAATGGTTAACAGGAAGGCGATGCTGGCGAATCCGCTGAGGACGCCAATGCCGAAAATCCAATAGAAACGGTTCACCCCGTCGCCCAGCGCCAGAATCCCTCCCAGGAAGAGCGTCAGCGCCACCGTCATGCTCTGCATGAAGATCATTTCAAATCCGAAATACGACCCCCGCTGATGCTTCGGGACGAGTTCATGGAGCCAGGGGTACCATCCGGCCACAGCGATGGCCCGGATGAGACAGAATAAAAAGACGGCGATCGAGACAGTCCACCATCCGGCCACCACACCCCACCAGGTGGTCATGCCGGGCGTCAGGAACAGGAGGAGGGCGACCGTGGAGCGCCAGATCCATCCCCGCATGATCAGCCGCTTCGGTCCCATGCGCTCGACCAGGGGCACCGTAAAGGCCACGGAAAGAATACAAAAGGGCATGAAGGACAACAGCCAGCCGATCCACAATTCCGGCATTCCGATTTCGACGGCATACAGGACCAGGATCGTCGGCCCGCAGACACATTGCCACGTCAGAACATTAAAGCCAATAAAATAGAGGAAGCGTTTGGCGCCGGGGTCCAACTCGCGCCAATGGCTCAGGAAGGTCATGCCCACCGGCCTTTCCCGGAACACGGAAGGGGCGCCCCGTCAGGATCGCGGATAAGGACGAATGATTCCACGTTCGGTTTCTTCGATAAAACGCACCAGTGTGACCACTTCGGTCACATCGGACATTTCCCGCTTCAAATGCGCCACAGCTTCATGCAACAGGAAATGGGAGCGATACAATACACGATAGGCGCGTTTGAGCGCCGAAATCACTTCGGGCGAAAATCCCCGGCGTTTCATGCCGCGCACATTCAATCCATAGGGTTTGGCCGGCTGGCCGTCGGCCAGCATGAACGGCGGAATGTCGCGCGTGACCTTGGCCTTACCGCCCACAATGCAGTGCTGTCCCAGGCGACAGAACTGATGGATCGGCGTCAGGCCGCCGATAATGGCCCAGTCCTCCACCGTCACCCAGCCAGCGAGGGTGGCCGCATTGGCCATCACCACATGATTGCCGATCACACAGTTATGGGCCACATGGGCATAGGCCATAATCAGATTGTCATCGCCGAGGCGCGTCGCGCAACCGGCGCCGGTGGCGCGGTTGAGGGTGGCCCCTTCGCGAATGATGTTGCGATCGCCCAGGATCAGGTACGCCTCTTCGCCGCGCCATTTGAGATCCTGCGAGTCGCCACCCATAAAGGCGCCCGGATAGATGTGATTGTCCCGCCCCATGCGCGTGCCCGAATGAACGATGGCATGGGCGGCGATCCGACTGCCGGCGCCGATGACCACATCGGACTCAATCACCGCAAAGGGACCGATTTCGACGCCTTCACCAATGTCAGCCGCCGGGTCCACACACGCCATGGGATGTATCTGCGTTTCCGTCATGGTTCGATTCGGTTCCTTCGTTTCGATCCCTTATGAATCAAAAACGAAAGTGATCTCTCCCTCGGCCGCCACGTCACCGTTCACCGACGCCGTTCCCCGCACCCGTCCCAGCATCTTGCGGCGCAGGATCGTCTCGACTTCCAACTGGAGCACATCGCCGGGTCGGACGATCCGGCGAAAGCGCATTTGGTTCACACCTGCCAGAAAACCCACCCGGGCCAGCCCGGCGCCATCGGCCGCCGAGACCACAATGCCGCCCAGCTGCGCCAGGGCTTCGACTATCAGCACCCCAGGCATCACCGGGTTGCCGGGAAAATGTCCCTGAAAATGCGGTTCATTGAACGTCACGTTTTTCAAGCCCAGGCCGCGAACGCCTGGTTCCAGTTCCACCACCCGATCCACCATCAAAAAGGGGTATCGATGCGGCAGTTCTTCCAATATGCGATTGATGTCCAGAGAAGTGGGGGCTTCAGTCACCGGGTTGCGTTCCTTTCCATAAACAGGCTGGCCCTCAAAAGAGCCTTTCGGATGGGCTCGCCTCTTCCCGCAGACGGGCGACAAACTGAGCATGACTGGCGTGGCCACTGCGCGAAGCGATCACATGTCCCTGGATCGGCCGGCCCAGAACATAGAGGTCCCCCAGCAGATCCAGAATCTTATGCCGCACAAATTCATCCGGCGCCCGCAGGGCTGTCGATTCGTTGACCAGTCGGTCATCGTCCACCACCAGCGCCACATCCAGCGACCCGCCTTTGATCAAACCCTTGGCGCGCAGGTAATCGACTTCCTGCTTCATGCAGAAGGTTCGGGCAAAGGCGATTTCCTCGCAAAAACTTTCGGGCGTCACCACGAGCGAATAGGCCTGACGGCCAATCAGCCGCTGCGGGAAATCGATAAAAAAAGTCAGGCGAAAATGTTCGTTTGGCAGAGCGACGATGTCCACATCCCCCTCACAAAAGGCGATGGGCTTTGTGATGACCCGGCAATTGCGCTCCCCCATCTGCTCTTCCAAGCCGGCGGCCATCAGGGCATTCGTCAATTCTTTTGCGCTGCCGTCGCCAAAGGGG
>JADFCT010000355.1 GCA_017161665.1 Candidatus Sumerlaeota bacterium | reverse complement strand
CATTAAAGATTTATCAAATCTGATTAAATCTGATTAAGGGCTAACCGCATCAATCAAGCCTTATCACTTCTGTCGCTTTGCTGTCCTTTACCCTTGTTTCAGGGCTATTGTGCATTCTGTCAGGGCCGACCTGAAAATGCCCTTAAATGGGCGGCTTGAAAATGCGCGTTAAAAGATAATTCCATATTCTTCCCCCTCTTTAAAATATAATCTTTTCTTCCATTTTCTTCTTTTTTCTTCGCTATACTTCAAATCTCACATCTTTTTCTTCCCAAAACGAGACCAGTCAGGCATTCTCCCCCGGCAAGGAGGCTGCCAATGGGGAAAGCATCGAAAAGGCCCAAGTGCCCGAATTGCGGCGATATATTCACTCCTGATCACCGCAGCGCGGGCCGCCAGGTCTATTGTTCAAAGCCTGAGTGCCGCAAGGCCAGCAAGGCCGAAAGCCAGAAGCGCTGGCTGAGCAAGCCGGAAAACCAGGATTATTTCCAGGGACGGCAAAATGTCGAAAGGGTCCAGCGGTGGCGAGCGGACCATCCAGGGTACTGGCGAAAAAAGAGACATGTCCCCTCGATACCGTTACAAGATCCCTTAAATGAGAATCATCAATCAAATCAGACATATACGCCAGCCATACAAGATGCGTTACAAGATGCCTTAAAAGCTCAAGAGTCTGTTTTTAGAGGACTTCTTATTCATTTAACCGGCAATGCGCAACAAGATGACATTGCAAGGATGATTGCCCGTTTGCGACAATTGGACGACGATTCTCTAAACCCAAACCCGCAACGGAAAGGAGAACAAAATGATCAAAAAACGCCCCGTCATCCCGGACCGCGTCCGGAAAATACCCGGCCAGTTCAGTTGGGTGGACCATCGGCTGGTCCGTGACCGCCGCATCGACGCCTGCGGTCATGCGTCCGCGGCGCTCTACCTCTTTCTGGTCACTGTTTCGGACGCCCTTGGGCTCAGCTACTTTTCGGACTCGTCCATCATGAAGCGGCTGAGCATGAGCGCGGCCACCCTGGAAGAGAGCAGGAGCCAATTGATTCATCTGGGCCTGATCGCCCACGCCCAGCCCATTTACCAGGTGCTGCCCCTGGACGCTCCTCAACCCGTTCTGGAGAACAAGCCCGCTCCCCGGGCGGCCGGCGCCCCCCAGCGTCTCGGCGGGATCTTCCGCCAGATCATGGAGAGCGGCCGATGATCGACTACGAAAGCTACCATATAATCAAGCAACTGAGCGAAAACGACCGGCTGAACACAGCCCAGATTGCCCGGCATCTGGGGTGCGATCCCCGCACCGTGGCCAGATGGCTCGCGGCCGGTCAATTCCGGCCCCGGCAAGGCGTTCAGCGCTCCAGCAAGCTCGATCCATTCAAGGCCGATATCGTCCGGATGCTCGATCGCCACCCGTACAGCGCCAGACAGATATACCAGCGCCTTGTTCAGATGGGCTTTGAAGGCGGGTACACCATCGTCAAGGCGCATGTGAGAAAGATCCGGCCCCGGCGCGTCAAGGCGTTTCTCAAGCTGGCCTTCGCTCCGGGCGAGTGCGCCCAGGTGGACTGGGGCTCCCATGGGACCGTCAACGTCGGGGAAACTCAACGGCGCCTGTCCTTTTTTGTCATGGTACTCTGCCACAGCCGGATGATGTATGTCGAGTTCACGGTGCTTCAGACCATGGAGCATTTCCTGTCGTGCCACGCCAACGCCTTTGCCTTTTTCGGCGGCGTCGTCAAAAGAATCATGGTCGATAACCTCAAGTCCGCGGTCATCAGCCGCTTCGTGGGCCTGGCGCCAAAGCTCAATCCAAGATATGTGGATTTCGCCCGCCATTACGGCTTCGAGATCTGCCCATGCAATGTTCGCCAGCCCCAGGAAAAGGGCCGGGTGGAAAACGGCGTCGGATACGTCAAGAAGAACTTTCTGGCCGGGCTGGATCTTCCCTGCTTCGGAGCGGTCCAGCCGGCCGCGGATCTGTGGAGGGACGACATCGCCAACGCCCGCGTCCACGGCGAGACCCGTCGGGTGCCGGCGGAGCTTTTCGCCGAGGAAAAAAAGGTCCTCATCCCACCGCCGGCCCATCCGTATGACGTGGCCACCATCAGCCAGATCCGGGCCTCGCGCCAGTTCCGGATCGCCCTTGACGCCAACGCCTACTCGGTGCCGGCCGAATACGCGGGCCAGCGGCTGGCGCTCAAGGCGTATCCGGATCGCATCCTCGTCTACGCGGACGGGAAAATCATCGCACGTCACGTCAGAAGCTACGAGCGGCATCGGGACTTTGAGAACCCGGACCATCCCAAAGTCCTGCTCGACGAGCGGAAAAAGGCCAGGGATCAGGTACTCTACCGGCGCTTTTTGACGCTGTCCAGCCGGGCCCACGAATATTATCGGCAACTGGAGGAGCGCCGATTGAATCCCCGCCATCATGTCCGCAAGATCGTTGCCCTGACCGAAATCCATGGCGACGAGGCCGTCGCCGCGGCCCTGGAGGACGCACTGTTTCTGGGCGCGTTCGACAGCGAATACATCCTCAACATCCTTGAACAGCGGCGCCGCTTTTCGACGGCCGAGCCGCCGGCGCTTCACCTCACCCGGAGGCAGGACCTGCTGGACATCTCCCTGCAAACCCCGGATCTGTCCATTTATCAATCCCATTGCGAAAGGAAAGGCTAATGAGACAAGATGAAAACGCCCCCGATGCGGCGTCAATCGACGAAGTCCTCAAGCAGCTCAAGCTGCCCTTCATCCGGGAAAACCACCATTCCCTGGCGGAGACGGCCGCCAGACAGGGATGGTCTCACCGGGATTACCTGGCAGCCCTGGCCCGGGGCGAGGCCGACCGGCGCCTGGATCACGCGGTTCGGCGCCGCGTGACGTCCGCCCGCTTTCCGGTCGTCAAGACCCTGGACGGGTTCAACTGGACATGGCCGGCGGCCATCAACGAGCTTCAGATCAAGCATTTGTTCCATCTGGACTTTGTCCGGAAAAAGACCAACGTCATCTTTCTCGGCGGCGTTGGCCTCGGCAAGACGCATCTGGCCACGTCCCTGGCCCACAATGCCTGCCTGAGGGGCCACTCTGTCCTGTTCAGCACGGCCATCGACGCCATCAACGCGCTGTCCGCCGCCCAGGCCGCCGGAAGCCTTCGGCCGGAACTGAAAAAATACGTCAAGCCCGACCTGCTCGTCCTCGACGAACTCGGCTACCTGCCCATCGACAAGACCGGCGCCGACCTGCTCTTCCAGATCATCAGCGAGCGGTACGAGCGGGGCGCCATCGTCCTGACCACCAACAGGGCGTTCAAGGATTGGGGCGCGCTCTTCCACAATGACGCCACCGTGGCCTCGGCCGTCCTCGATCGGCTGCTGCATAATTCGGACGTGGTGGTCATCGAGGGCAAGAGCTATCGGATGAGAGAGCGAATCGAGAATTGAGCAAATAATTGGCCGCCGGCGGGCCTGGAGGGGCTGTCGGCGGCCAATTTTTCTGAGCGAGGGGAGGGCGCATTTTCAAACCGCCCATTTTCATGCGTATTCGCGGAGCCGCTCACAATTGTCTTTAAACTTATGTGATTGGGATGTGAACTTGATGTGTTTGTGTGTGAACTTGCTGGTTGGGATGAAAATCAGGCATTAACCAT
>JADFCT010000354.1 GCA_017161665.1 Candidatus Sumerlaeota bacterium | reverse complement strand
CCGCCGACCGACTGCCGACGCAGCGGCGATGCCCACCGATCGTCCGCCGCGGGCCGCCCGCTTCGGCGCCCACTGGCGGGCGCTTTTCTGCTGTTGGCTGGCCGGTTGCGGGATCGCGCGGATCGCGCCGGCCATCGACGCCGCATCGGATATAAAAAGAGAAACGCTGTTCACGGTCTCCACCTCGGGCGACACGTCCCTGTCTCAACCGGCGATCGTCGCCGTCTCTTCCGAATCGGTGCTTGTCTTTCTCGAAGGGGGCGCCGTATCCGACTCCCAAACGCCGGAGCGCATCGACATATTAATGCGTCGCCGGGACACGACGACGGATGGGTGGACAGCCCCGACGCCCGTCTTTCCTCGCGCCCCGACGCTGTCCCTGCGCTCCCCGACGCCGGTTTATGATCGCGCGACTCGAACGATCTGGCTGTGGACGGTTCAAAACGCCACAACGCCCACCGTCGCCACCAGCGTGGACAATGGACGCGCCTGGTCCGCTCCCCGGCCCATTCAGTGGGCGGCATCCGTGAATCCCAGTGATCCGATAGCCGTCATCCCCGGTCCCGGCCACGGGATTCAGTTGGACCGCGGCCCCGGCGCGGGGCGACTGGTCATTCCCTGTTTGATCCAA
This sequence comes from Candidatus Sumerlaeota bacterium, assembly GCA_017161665.1. Taxonomy (GTDB): domain Bacteria; phylum Sumerlaeota; class Sumerlaeia; order JADFCT01; family JADFCT01; genus JADFCT01. The sequence goes on along the minus strand of JADFCT010000354.1, from coordinate 3,021 downwards.
ACAGGCATGGGACTTTTTGCCGGAACGCTTCTGAGTGACGATCACGGCGCGACGTGGTATCTGAGCGCCCTCATTCCCATCGCCGCCGCCCCCTTCGATCCATCCGCGCCCCGCAGCATCCGCATTTCGCAAACCCGCCGGGGATACCTTTACCTCGCCATGGGGCGTTTGGGCGACGACATTCCCGGGGGATTCGCCCTGAGTTATGACGATGGCGAGACATGGAGCCGCCTTTACCCTTGGCCGGATGACGAATCCGGACGCCATGCCTTTTCTCTCGTTTCGGCGCCCATCACCACGTCGACCGATGGGCGTCTCTATTGGCTGGGGCCAGCCGGATCACGTAACAACAACATCACCCTGCGGCTCAGCGCAGACGGCGCCCGAACGTGGAAAACCGGCAAGACATTGTTCCACGGACAAGCCGGCGCCTCAGATATCGTCATTTCCGAAACCGGCATCATCACGTGCTTTTATCGCGCGGGGGGCGGGCCGGAGAGCGAAGAGCGTTGGATGCTGGATCAATTCGATCTGCAATGGCCCGAAACGCCGCCGCCCCCACCGGAAGCGATCCTCTTGGAAACCGAAGCCACCTTGACCGCGCCACAGGGCGTCATCCATGGCTATGGGGTGGTTTATGATCCGTCGCCACCACTCGACTGTTTCACCCAATGGGAAAACAACGACGCCTGGATTCACTGGCAGGTCGAAATCCGAACGCCCGGCCGGTTCGCCGTGGAAGTGGAACAGGCCATGGGCGACGGGGGCGGATGTGAATTTGCCATCGAACTGGCGGGCGAAAAACTCATCGGCGTCGTCATGGGCACCGACACCTGGTCAACATTCATCCGTGAACCCGTCGGTTCGCTCACGGTCAAGGCGCCGGGCGTGTATGCCCTCTCTTTTAAGCCCACCCGTCAATTCACAACACCCATCGTCAATCTGCGCTCCCTCCGGTTGCGCCGCGTTCCCTGATTTCGATGGCATCGGCGTTTGCCGTGCGCCCCTTGCGAACCAGCGCAATCAACGAAACGCCGAAGGGGAGATCCATCCACCGCACCAGAAAGGCTTCGACTTTCAGGGCCTGGATCAGGAAGCGATTCATCCACCCCGGCAAAAGAATGACATGCGTTTTGGGCGCGCCCCGGCGACGGAAGGGACGGGTCAGCACTCGGAACAGAACGATCGGAAAATACGTAAACGTAATGGCATAGGTCATCCGTTTGATCTGAACCGGCTGACTGGCCAGCAAAGCCCGGAAGGTCTTCTTCGTATAGCGCCGTTGATGATGCAGCGCCTCATCATGATCGCTCCACAAAAACGGATGGGCCGGGACCGAGACAATGGACCACCCGCCGGGCTTGAGGATGCGAATCATCTCCCCGAACGCCGTATAATCATCCGGAATATGCTCCAGCATATCCAGGGCCAGGGACAGACGCACCGATTCATTGCGTAAGGGCAGGGCCGTGGCGTCGCTGCGGGCCAGCGCCTGAATCCCGCGCTTGCGACAGTACCCCATGGACAAGGGCGACAGATCGAGACCGATGGGGCGGGATTTTTCAAACAGATGCGCCAGAGTCAACCCCGTGCCACAGCCCACATCCACCGCCCGCGGACGGGCGCCGTCGCCATCCGGCTCCAGCGCGCCGGCATTTTCCAGCATGGAAAAAACAATATGCTTCTTGCCCTGAAACCACCAGTAGGTGTCTTCCAGCACATACATTTTTTCATATTCTTCAATATTCATAGATGAACCGCTCTTTATGACCCCTTCAAATTCTAGGCTGGCGCTTGCGCTCAGCCAACAAAACAAGATCCCGGAGCGATTCCATGTCTCGGGCCGACATCCACATTTCCTCAAATTGCATATTGGAGACGATCTGAGCAATCGCGGCGAGGGCGCGCAAGTGGAAAGGCCGTTCATCCCGCGAACCGATGAGCAAAAAGACCGTATGAACCTTCGGCGATTCCTCCGAAAAAAAGATCCCTTCGCGACTGCGGGCCAGCAGCAGGGAAAACTCTTTTTCCCCTTCAACAATCACGTGAGGGATCGCCAGGTCCGGACTCAACACCGTCGTGCTCTCCGCTTCACGCTTCATAAATAAGTCCAGAAGCATCTCCGGTGAATGCCCCAGCCGCTCGCCCAAAATCCGGGCCGTTTCCTCGAAAAACGCCTTGGCGTTGACCGCGCCGGACACGTCCAGAATCGGACAATCCTCGACCAGTTCATCGAAACGATCTTTGAAGATATCGTCACGTTCGCGGATAATGTCCTTGAGTTCCGATTCCAAGGTGCCGGACGTCAGTTCCCGGGCCGTGATGCGCTCAATCAGGTGTAACAGGGCATACTCCCGAGTGCTTTTGATACGCCCCGAAAGCCAATACAACAGGGAACCGCCGGCAATCAGACCCGCCGTAATGAGGATCGCCTCAATCTGAAGCATCACCAGCAAGGCCGTTAAGCCGATCAGGCCGGCGATCTGAAGATAAGGATACAGCGGACAACGAAAGACGGGGCGATAGTTTTGCAAAAGCCCCTCGCGCAGAATAATGACCGTGGCGCAGGTCGCCAGATAGGTCAAAATCAAAACGGCCGACGCGGTCATAACCAGCAGTTTGAGATCCATCATCACGAAAACCAAAATGATGGCGCCCGTCATGATAATCGAGCGATGCGGCGTATGAAACCGTTCATTGATCGCCGCCATAAACTCAGGAAACACACCGTCGCGCGCCAGGGCCAGTGGATACCGCGCCGCGGACATGATCCCCGCATTCGCCGCCAACGTGACAGCCAACAGCCCCATGATCCAGTAAATCCACATCCCCCCCGAGCCAAATATGATGGCGCCGCCTTCAGAAATGGGCGAACGGCTGCCCGCCAGCGGCGCCCCGCCATGAATGCCGATTGTCGAGTAGATGACCAAAAAATAAGTAACAATCACCACAATCAGAGACGAAATCATCCCCATCGGCACCACGCGCCCCGGGTTCTGTACCTCTTCGGCCACACTGGCC
>JADFCT010000353.1 GCA_017161665.1 Candidatus Sumerlaeota bacterium | reverse complement strand
AGTCACACTGCTGAGTGTCTCGAAGATGACCGTTCTGGCCCCCGCGAACGACCGGGCCGTGCTCAAACGACGCCCCACCGGCGCTTATCAGGTTCCGTGTGTACAGGTCAAGTACATGGTGGAGTTCCTGGGGACCCGGAACATTGAGTCTTTCGACAGTCAGGTTCTCCAGGTCGCCGCCGGCGGCGTGGCCCTGCCCCAGCACAACGAAGTTCAGGCGGGCGTCTTCAGTGAAGACGCCAAGTATGACAGCCAGGCCCGCTGGCCCGAAGACATGCCGGACAAGACGAAGGTCCCCGGACCGTCTCGCCCCACCGCTTATTTCGAAGGCGGCTTCCTGATGCCGAAGGCGGCGCAAGAACACCGGACCACCGTTTATACGCAGACCTTCCGTGGCCTCGTTCCTGACAGTGAAACGGTTGAAATCGATATCCTGGCGCGATGGAACGGCGAGGAACAGCGGTTTACCTTTGCCGATGTGATGCTCTGACAATCCGCTGGAATCACCGCCGGCAGATACCGGCGCCCTATGCATACGTGTGAAGAGACCATGACCCCCAAAACATCCGACAACCGGTACCTGCAACGCGGCGCTTCGGCCACCAAGGATGAAGTACACGCCGCCGTGGCCCATATCGACAAGGGCCTGTTTCCGGGCGCCTTCTGCAAAATCGTCCCGGATACCCTGAGTGGCGATGAGGCGCAGTGCCTCATTATGCACGCTGACGGCGCCGGGACCAAATCATCATTGGCCTATCTGTATTGGAAGGAAACGGGGGATCGAAGCGTTTTCCACGGCATTGCCCAGGATGCCGTCGTGATGAACACCGATGATCTCCTGTGCGTGGGGGCGATCGACACTATCCTGATTTCCTCAACCATTGGCCGCCACGCCCGACGAGTACCGGGCGAGGTCATTGCCGCCGTGATCGAAGGAATGGAGCGGATGGTGGATCTGTTCGCCCAACACGATATCCGTCTCATTCCCACCGGAGGCGAGACGGCCGATGTGGGCGACCTCGTGCGGACCTTGATCGTCGATGCCACAGCCATGGCCCGAATGCGGCGTGATCAGGTGATTGACAACGGACGGATTCGCCCGGGACAGGTGATTGTGGGGCTGGCCAGTGATGGCCAGGCTGCCTATGAATCCGAGTACAACAGCGGTATGGGCAGCAATGGACTGACCTCGGCGCGCCACGATGTGTTCCATCACACATACGCCGAGAAATACCCGGAAACATTCGATGAAACGATGGCGCCCGAACTTGTCTATTCCGGCAAAGCCCTGGTCACCGACCGGCATCCCGAAATGCCGATCGATATGGGTCGCGCCGTCTTGTCGCCCACGCGAACGTATGCGCCCGTCGCCAAAGTGTTATTCAAAGAACTCGCCGGTCGGATTCATGGCCTCATCCATTGTTCGGGGGGCGCTCAGACAAAATGCAAAAATTTCGGACATGGCGTGCATTACATCAAAGACAACCTCTTTGTCCCCCCGCCCCTGTTCCGTATAATCCGTGAAAACTCGCAAGCCACCTGGCGCGAAATGTATCAGGTCTTCAACATGGGGCACCGACTCGAGGTCTATGTCGATCCGGCCGACGCCCAGACGGTCGTTGATGTGGCCAGGAGTTTCAATATTGCGGCGCAGGTGGTGGGGCGGTGTGAGTCCACCGGAAGCGATGCCAATCGCGTAACGATTCATGCGGCTGGGGAAGTGATCGAGTACGAATAACGCAGAGCAGGCAAAGGAGTCGGTCTCATGCAAATCCCGCCGTCCGAGAACAGCCCGCGATGTCCCAATTGCAAGCGCCCCTTCCAGCCGGGCCGCGAAAAGTGCATGTGGTGCGGGTGCGCGCTGGGGGGGGTACCCATTCCCGAGGCCCATCTCATCTGTCCGGCGTGTGGGGAGGGGACGGACCTGGAAGAACGCCGGGAAGACGACATGATTGTTCACCTCTGCCGAAAATGCGGCGGTGTCTGGCTGGGCCGCCACATGCTCGATAAACTGGAAAAACATTACGAGAATGTGACCAATCACGACGGCGCCACCGATCATGACGAACGCAAACGAGCCGCTCAAACGGCGTTGCGTCAGGGGATTGTCGATAAGGGGCTGGACGCGGGCTATCGCAGATGTCCCTTGTGTGGCGTGCTCATGTCCCGGCGGCGCTATCGCAAAATATCCAATGTCATCATTGACGAATGTGTGGGCCATGGCGTCTGGTTTGACGCCGACGAACTCGATTCTGTTATTCAATTCCTCGATTCCGGCGGCCTGGGGGAGGCCAGGGAATACGAAGCGAGCGAGCGGTCCCAGTTCAAAAGCGCTTCAGTGATCGATCTGCAGAATGCGCGCGTGCTTTCCCGGATGCTGGGGGGGCGCTACCGATTCTGAGACGGTCCTCTCTCTGGCCATCCGGGAAATTCCTTGCGCGCCCGTCGGATGGACGCACATAGTCCATTTTATCATAATTTCGGATGGAGAACGCCGACTTGGCGGACAGGTAACCATGGCCCGCATTGTATTTGTGACTCTCTATAATCCCGGCTCGGCCGGCGCCCGCTATGTGGCCGCCAGTCTGCGCGCCGCCGGACACGATGTGCGCTTTCTGCATTTCAAGGAATTCCGATTCAAAACCGCTCCCAGCGGCCAGAGTATGGAAGAAGCGGGAATGGACAACGTGGACTTAATGTATGTCCGCATCCGCCGGCCGGGTTGTTATATCTGCCTGCCCTATTCCACCCGCATCTCCGAACGGGAAGAAGCGATCTTTATCGAAGAACTCCGACGACTGCGCCCGGATGTGGTCGCCTTTTCCCTCTACACCGTCCAGGCTGCCATCGCTGAACGCCTCACCCGGCGGATTCATGACCAGATCGAGGGACTTCCCGTCTTTTGGGGGGGACTGCACGCCATTCTCGATCCCGAGACCTGCATCCGTCATGCCGATATCGTCTGCACGGGCGAAGGCGAAGCGGCCGCCGTCGAACTGATGCGCCGGTGGGATACGTATCGCGCCAACGGTTCGCTGGATATCGATGGGCTGTGGTTCCGCCAGGGCGACGCCATTACGCGAAATCCCCCCCGACCCCCCTGCGCCGATCTGGACCGCCTGCCCTTTCCGGTTTACGGACAGGATGAATGGCTGATTGATGACGACACGCTCAGCGATAAATTCTGTCACATTGGCCCCGATCTCCTGGCCAATATGCTCGTCTTCACCGAACGCGGCTGTCCGTATCACTGCTCCTATTGCGTCCACAGTATTCTACATGAAGACAAGGCCTTTTCAAAAATCCGCCGTCGGTCCGTGGACAATGTTTTTGAGGAATGCGAAAAACTGCTCCGCGATTTCAATATGCGCCATTTCGTTTTCCATGACGAAATCTTCATTTTCCAGAAAGAATGGATCCGGGAATTCGCCGCCCGCTTCAAGGAGCGCTTCCGATCCAGGGGATGCACCTTCACGGGATATGTCCATCCTCAAACGACAGACGCGGAAATGCTCCAATGGATGTGGGAGGCGGGATTGACCGTCACGGGCATGGGTATCCAGACCGGATCGCCCCGTGTGGCCCGCGAGGTGTTCGAGCGTCCCTTCAATCCGGAAAAGACTATCGAAATGTCCCGCCTGCTCGCCCAATATCCCTTCGAAAAAGTCCAGTACGAACT
>JADFCT010000352.1 GCA_017161665.1 Candidatus Sumerlaeota bacterium | reverse complement strand
TGAGTTTTTCGTTTGCGATGATCTTCCCGTATCGCTTTTTTTCTAAGCAGTTGAGCTCGTGGGCTTTCAGAAGGAGCTGGTTGATCTCCTTGGGAGAATAATATCGCAGAGACTCCTGTGCTTCGACATCGGATACTTTGGGGCGCTCGACAGTCCTGCAGGGATTCATCAAATGGTAACTCTTGTAGATAGCAGACAACCACTCAAGATGTTCTTTGACGGACTTTTTGGCTAAATTATTGTATTTTCCCTTTGCCGTTACTCGCTGGGTGAGGAGCCAATCACGCCACGCCTCAATCTGAAACTCATTCAATTCGGATGGCTTGATGTCGCCGAAAAAGTCCAGAAATCGTTTGGCGTAGTTTTCATAATTCTGAATGGTTGCAATCGCTCGACCGATTTTGATTTTCCGACCGATGTAGTGCTCGAAGAGTTGTGACGCGCTCATCTCACTGGGGATGTCGCCTTCAAAAGTGGCGGATCGCAGGACTTGTGAGATCTTTTCCTCCGTGAAGGCTTTGGCGCGTTCAATATCTGATTCCTTGGTGCTGCCTCGAAATCGTTTCTTGCGGTAGTAGAAGCAGTAGTGGTAGGTTTCCCCTCGTTGTTCCATAGAATAGGAAGGTCGTTTCATTTCTCGCCTCGGGAGATTGAAATTTTGATGCTCGACCTGAGAAAAATAGAGTAGGCCTTAAAGTGGGCGCAAGGGCTTTTGTGGATATTTGTGGATAAAATCACGATTTGAAAATCACAAAACCCCTATAAACACTGGCTATTTGTGTAAGGGTTTCTTTCCCACTCCCGGCACCATTTTTGTGCATGCCCTACCCTTCTGCCCCCTGTGTTCTTATAATTGCTCAATCGTTTCAAGTGGAAATGTGGTGAAGGCCATCGGATCGCCGTCGGCGCCGAGACGATTGTTTGCGTGCTTCGCTGCAACAATCGCGCCGTCGCCTTGCATTCCCCGGACTTTCCGCCCTTGATCGCCCGTTCGATCTCAGGCAGGGTATGGGCTTTCATCTTGACTGGGAACATGAGACGTTATGATTCAAATCGTCGATTATGAAGCGGGCAATCTGACCAGCGTCAAACGGGCTCTGGATCATTTGGGCATCGTGTCGCAGATCACCCCCGACGCCAAAACCATCGCCGAAGCCGAGCGGATCATTTTCCCCGGCGTCGGCGCCGCCGGCAGCGCTGTGCGTAACCTTCGGGAACGCGGCATGGATCAGGCTCTGTGCGAAGCCTTCGAAAAAGGCGTTCCGATTCTAGGCATCTGCATTGGCGCGCAGATCCTGCTGTCTCATTCCGAAGAGGACGACACCGATTGTCTGGGACTGATCCCGGGCGAAACCGTCCGCTTTCAATTGAGCGATCCCACGCTGAAGATCCCACACATGGGGTGGGACGGCATCGAGATCACACAACCGCATCCGCTCCTGGCTGGCGTGCGACCGGACGACATGTTCTATTTTGTGCACTCCTATTATCTCAAACCCGAGCGCGAAGAACACGTGGCGGCCACGACGGATTATGAAACCGTTTTTGCCTCGGCCCTGATGCGTGAGAATCTGTTCGCCACGCAGTTCCACCCCGAAAAAAGCGGCCCTCCGGGATTGGACATCCTGCGGCGATTCGCCACGTGGGAGGGGAATCCATGCTAAGCAAACGCATTATCGCCTGTCTGGACGTGCGGGACGGCCACCTGGCCAAGAGCGTCAAATTCGTCAACACCAAAAATATCGGCGATCCCATTGCCAAGGCCAAAGAATATTATGAAGACGGCTTGGACGAACTGGTCTTCTATGACATCACGGCTTCCAGTGATAATCGGAACATCATGATCGACGTGGTGGATCGCGTCGCCGCGCAGGTCTTTATCCCCTTTTCGGTGGGGGGCGGCATTCGTTCGGTCGAAGATGGCCGACGGGTTCTCCTCGCCGGCGCTGAAAAGGTCAACGTCAATTCCGCTGCTGTTAAAAATCCCAAGTTGATCACCGAACTGGCCGATGCTTTCGGATCCCAATGCGCCATTCTATCCATGGACGTGCTGGGCGTGGCGCCGAGCGCAGCCATTCCCTCGGGCTACGAAATTGTGATCAATGGCGGGCGCACGCCCATGGGCATCGACGCCTTGGAATGGGCGAAAACCGGCGAAGAACTGGGCGCGGGGGAATTGGTCGTCAACTCCATCGACGCGGACGGCACCAAAGATGGCTATGAAATTCGACTCACGCGCCTGATCGCCGATGCGGTGGGCATTCCGGTCATCGCCTCCGGCGGAGCCGGCAAGCCCGAGCACCTCTATGAAGTTCTGACCGACGGGGGCGCTGATGCGGCCCTGGTCGCTTCCATGGTGCACTATGGCGAATACACCGTCCGTTCGTTGAAGGAATATCTCCATCAGCGGGGCGTCCGGATTCGAATGTGTTATGGAACGACGGAGCGCGCCGACTGCTAAACAGATACTGGAGAAGGAGTTGTCTTCATGCGGGCCATGGTTTTGCGAAAGCCCGGACCCATTGAATCCAATCCGCTGGAGTTGGTGGAGATCCCGCCGCCCAAGCCCAAAGGGCATGAGGTGCTGATTCGTGTGACCGCCTGTGGCGTTTGCCATACGGATTTGCACATTACGGAAGGGGATATTGAGTTGCCCCGTTTGCCCATCATTCCCGGCCATCAGATTGTGGGGCGCGTGGAGGCGGTCGGCGAAGCGGCTTGGACAATCCCCGTCGGCGAGCGGGTGGGGTTGCCTTGGCTCTATCATGTGTGTGGCGAATGTGGCCCTTGTTTGGCGGACCAGGAAAATCTGTGTGACCACGGACAGTTTACCGGTCTCCATGTCCACGGTGGCTATGCCGAATATGTCCTGGCCCATGAGGACTATGTTTATCCCATCCCCAAGGGCTACGGCGACGCCGAGGCCACCTCGCTTTTGTGTGGGGGCGTGATCGGTTTTCGCGCTCTGCAATTATGTAGTCCTAAACCCAATGAACGGATCGGGATGGTGGGTTTCGGCAATTCGGCCCAGGTCACGGTCCAGATCGCCAGAGCCATGGGCTGCCGGGTCTATGTCTTCACGCGCAGCAAGGCCCATCGCCGCCTCGCCACGGAATTGGGGGCCGAATGGGTGGGTGGGATTGAAAACGATCCCGGCGTCCTTCTCGACAAAGCCATTATCTTCGCCCCGGCCGGTCCCCTGGTGCCGCTGTCGCTCCGTTTGCTGCGCAAGGGGGGGACGCTGGCTCTGGCGGGCATCACCATGAGCCAGATTCCGGCCATGCCATACAGCCTGCTCTATGGCGAGCGGGTCGTGCGCAGTGTGGCCAACTCCACGCGCGACGATATCAAGAAACTGCTGTTTTACGCCGGGGATTTGCCCCTCAAGCTCCGGGTCACCACGTTCGCCCTTGAACTGGCCAATGAGGCCCTGCGCCGCATGAAGCACAGCGAACTCGAAGGTGGCGCCGCATTGGTGATGTGAACACCACTCCATTCAGGAAGATGCCGCATGGATAACACGTATTTGTTGATTGTATGTCACGGAACCCGTTCGAGCGAAGCGGCCCGACCGGCCCGCGAGTTTTGTGAACTCCTCCGCGCGCGGGGCGAATGGACGGGCGTGGATTTGGCTTGGATTCAATTTGTCGAACCGGACGTGGCCACTGCCCTGGAGACCC
>JADFCT010000034.1 GCA_017161665.1 Candidatus Sumerlaeota bacterium | reverse complement strand
TTCGCGTTGATCTTGTCCGCGACCATTTCCGTCATCGTCAGACCCGGCGCCACGGCATTGACATTGATGCCGTCAGCCGCCACTTCCCGGGCCAGCGCCACCGTGAAGGAGACAACGGCGCCCTTGCTGGAGTCATAGGGCAGGTGGCCACTGGTCGATCCCCGGAAGGCGGCCTGAGAAGCAATGTTGACGATCTTGCCCGGATTCTTGCGCTCCTGGAGACGGCGCACCATTTCGCGACTGGTCGCGAACACCCCCGTCACATTGATTCGAAATGTCTTTTCCCATTCCGCCCAGGTATAGGCCGTGATCGGGCCGGAAGGACAATAGGCGGCGTTATTGATCAGGATGTCCACGGGGCCCAACAGGCGCTCGGCCGCGTCAAACATGACTTGGATATCCGATTCCACAGCCATGTCGGCTTTGAACGCGACCGCGTCGGTTTCGTAGGTTCGAATAATCTCCGCCGCGACCGATTCGGCCTCGGCCGAACTGCGACAATAGTTGACCATCACCCTGGCCCCTTCCGCGGCCAGCGTCTTGCAAATCGCCTTGCCAATGCCGCGGGAGCCCCCTGTGACAATGGCGACTTTGTCTTTCAATTGCAGATCCATTTTCCGTTTCCTTCCAATCAATAGGGATACATGTTATGGCTTCAAGATGACGCGCAAGGCGTCGCCGCTTTCCATCAATTGATAGGCTTCAAAAATTCCGTCCAGCCCCAAGACATGAGTCGCCAGTCGATCGGCCGGAATGGACCGATTCACCAACGCCTGCGAAGCGCTCCACACATGATTGACTGTTGAATCACTCGTACCCACGACTCGCAATTCATTGTAATGAATCGCCCGACTGTCCAGGCTCACCATTTCCTCCCCTTTCGGAAGAGAGGCGAACAAACACACCGTCCCGCGCTTGCGTGTCAGATGGACCGCCTGCCCCTGGGGCGCCGCCGCCGGAGCGGCCACAATCACCACATCCGCCCCGAGGCCGTCCGTCTCGCTCAAGACAACGTCCCTCAAGTCCTCGACCGACGGATTCACCAACCGATCAAAGCCGAAAGCGGCGGCTTGTTCCAGACGGGTGGGATTGATCTCGGCCAGAATGATTTTTCGAGCGCCAAACTCCCGCGCCACGCAGCCATTGATAACGCCCATGGGCCCCGCGCCCACAACCACCACCGTGGCGCCCTCGCTCACCTGCGCGTTTTCACAAGCGTTGAACGCGCAACTGATCGGTTCCGCCAGCGCCGCGTGCTCCGCCGGAACAGCAGTGGAAATGGTGACCACGTGATCGTTACGAACCGCGCGCTCGGGAATCACCACATATTCCGCCATGCCCCCGTCGTAGCCAAATCCCATGGGCGACAGATTCACACACAAATTGGGCCAGCCCTTCTGACAATACAGACACGCCCCACAGGATATCGAAGTGGCCATGACCACGCGCTGACCGGGATGAAACACATACGCCCCCACGCCCACCTCTTCGATGATTCCCGTAAATTCATGCCCCATGATCCGTGGCGGAGCGATGCGCGGATTGCCACGGCGCCAGGTCTTCAAATCCGTCCCGCACACAGCGCACGCGTCCACCCGCACCAGCAACTCCCCCACACCACAGGTCGGCCTGGGGACCGCCTCCACTCGAATGTCGTTCGGGCCGTAATAGACGACTGCCTGCATAGATGGGCTCATTCGGGCGCTCCATCCAGCACTTTTTCTGTCGATCCCACACCCAACCGCTTGCAACCCTGTTCCAGGTATCCCACCGCCGTGTCGTAATCACGAATGCCCGCTGAAGCCTTCACCCCCATGGTCCCCCCCACCGTCTTTATCATGATATCGATGACCTCGGGCGTGGCCGGGCCATCGCCAAAGCCCGTGGACGTCTTGACATAATCAGCGCCCGCCGCCTCGCAAATCCGACAGGCCGTTTCCACCTCTTCGGGCGACAGGTAACAGGTCTCCAGAATCACTTTGACGAGCACGCCCTTGGGCTTGGCTTCGGCCACCACGGCTTCAATATCTTTTTTTACAAATTCATAATCGCCGGAAAGAAATTTGCCGATGTTCATGACCATGTCCAACTCCCGCGCGCCATCCTCAATACCCAGGCGGGCTTCCAGCGCCTTGACTTCTGTGCGGTTGGACCCGTGAGGGAATCCCACCACCATGGAAGGTTCACAGGCCGAGCCTTTAAGTTTTTCGGTGGCCAACGCCACATCGGTCGGTCGGACACACAGGCTGCCGACCTTGCGCGCCGCGCACATGGCCGCGTGGTCAATAATATCCTGATCCGTCGCGAAGGGCTTGAGCACGGCGTGATCAATCAAAGGGGCCATCGTTTCCTTGGTCCACATGGTTCCGTTCCTTTCAGTTTCCGTTCATTGAGTTTTCATTCGGCAATCGTCCTTAGTGCATTTCGCGACCGCCGGTAATATTAATGGCCTGCCCCGTCATGTAGTCCGCGCCGGAAGACGCCAGAAAATTCGTGACCGCCACCACATCTTCGATTTTCGCCAGACGCCCCAGGGGCACCTTGGACGTAAACTTTTTGACAATCTGGTCCATGGGCATATCCATCTCCCGCACATACCCGGAGGACACATTACTCCAGACACCGGTCGCTTCCGTAATGCCGGGACAGACACAGTTGACATTGATATTTGAGCTGGCCAGTTCATAGGCCAGCGCCTGCGTAAATGAAATGATCGCGCCTTTGGCCGCGCAGTAATGACTCATCAGCGCCGAGCCGGTCTTGCCGGATTTGGAGGAAAAATTCACAATCTTGCCATACTGATTTTTCTTCATATAGGGAACGACATATTTGACGAACAGAAACGATCCCTTGCAGTTCACCGCCATCACCCGGTCCCATTCCTCCACAGTCAATTCTTCAACCTTGCCCTGCCCCACCACCCCGGCCACGTTAATCAGGATGTCAATCGAGTCTCTGAAAAAACGGGCCGCCGACTCCACGACAGCCTGGACCTGCGATTCCTCGACCACATTGGCAGCCAATCCCTCACACACTGCGCCGTCTTCGGTCAGTTCTCTGACCGCCTCCGTCACCGCGTCCGGATCCAAATCGGTCACAAAAATCCGAGCCCCACGCCGGGCCAGATCAGCGGCCACCCCTTTGCCGATGGCGCCCGCCGCGCCCGTAATCAAAGCCGTTTTGCCTGAAAATTCCATAATGGTTCCTTTCCATCGCTCCCTTTAACCTGTATCCACTAAACAAGTTTCACCTCAATGCCGCCTTCTTCCAGCGCCTTCCGAACGGCGACCGGCAAACCGTCATCCGTTATCAATAAATCCATCTGCTCCAATGGAACCATGTAGGCGAAGCCCCGCTTCCCATACTTGGATGAATCCGTCACCACAATCTTTTTCTCCGCCTGATCGACCATCTGGCGAACCACTTCGGCCATCTCCAGATAATCGGCCGTCAACCCCGCATCCAGCGAAAAGCCATCGGCGCCGAAAAACGCCTTCGTCACATGAAAGCCTTTGAGCGCTTTCAGCCCCATGGGCCCCAATAACGCTTCCGCCGACGGCCGAAACTCGCCGCCCACCAGCGTCACGCGCAGCGCGGGATTCATCCGGGCAAAGGGCAAAATCAGCGTGGAATTTGTCACAATATGCACATCCCGCTTGCCCAACAGATACCGGGCAATCTGAGCCGTCGTCGTGCCGGTGGATATCATAATCCGGTCACCATCGTCGATCATCTCCGCCGCCGCCTTGGCGATGCGTGTTTTTTCTTCTTTCCGCAAGCCCTGACGGGTCAGGATACTGGGATGAAAGGCGGGCGATCCACCGCCACGCGTCCGAATAATAAATCCTCGCTCCGCCAGTCGGTTCAAATCATTGCGCAATGTCACGGTCGAAACAGACAATTCATTGCTGATATCCGCCAAAGACCGATCCCCTTCTTCAGACAGAATCCGCAGCAACTCTTTTTCTCTTTCCGTCAAATTCCCCAACATGGCTCAAATTCTTTCCATTCGGTTTCGATTTGCTTTTTATATATTTGATGTTGATTTTTCGGGTCAAGGCTAATTCTACTGAATTCGATACAAGATCGAAAGAATCAACCCGACCCATCCGTCAGGTCTCGTCACGTTTTTTTGATAAAAAAATCTGATCCTGACTTGAAATGGGAGAAGCCGTTGGGCAATTATTCATAAACATTTGGAAGGGATTCCGGCTCAAGCATTTCTTTCCGCCGTTTTTCCCCATCCTTCAGAGGAGTCGCTATGCCTCGCTCCAGAAAGAAACTCTTCGTCCTCGACACCAATGTCATTCTTCACGACAGCTCCTGTATCTACCAATTTCAGGAAAACAACATTGTCATCCCTATCTCCGCTCTCGAAGAACTCGATCGCTTCAAGAAGGGCAATGAATCCCTGAACTATCATGCGCGCGAATTCCTGCGTGTTTTGGACTCCCTCAGCGGAGACAACCTCTTTAATGGTGGTATCCCAATCGGACCGAAACTGGGAAAAATCTCCGTCCGCCTCGAAGAGGAATGTCATCCGGATCTGATTCTGAACTTTGATCAGGGCAAGGCGGATCATCGGATTCTGAATATCGCCTATCGGCTCTCCAAACAAAAACAATCACAGACGGTCATCCTGGTGTCCAAGGATGTCAACCTGCGCATCAAGGCCAAGTCGGTCGGGCTGGTGGCTCAGGATTACACCACGGACCACGTCAAAGACATCTCACGGCTATACACCGGATACCGGACCGTCGAAGCGGCCGATCCGGACCAGATCGCCGTCTTGTACGACAGTCCCTTTGAGTTCCCGGCGGAAGAACTGAAGATGGATCCTCCCCTCCGCCCCCATGAACACATGATTCTGCGGAACGATTCCGCGTCCGTTTTGGCCTGCTATGACCCATGGGAGAATAAAATCAAGCGGGTGGACAAAAACGTCGCCTACGGCATCACCCCCCGCAATGCCGAGCAGACCTTCGCCCTGAACGCCTTGCTCAACGACCAGATCAAACTGGTCACGCTTACCGGAAAGGCTGGAACGGGCAAAACCCTGCTGGCGCTGGCCGCCGCGCTTCAGCGGCGGCGGAACTATCGCCAGATCCTCATGGCCCGACCCGTCGTTCCGCTGAGTAACAAAGACATCGGCTATCTGCCCGGCGACATCTCCTCGAAACTCGAACCATACATGCAACCCATCTTCGACAACCTCGGGGTGCTGAAGATGACCGAATCCCAAACGAGCCAGCACCAGATCGATCGATTCCTGGAGCAAAACAAACTGATTATCGCTCCGCTGGCCTATATCCGGGGACGCAGTCTTGTGAAAATCTTTTTTATTGTTGATGAAGCGCAAAACCTCACGCCCCATGAAGTCAAAACCATTATCACCCGGGCCGGAGAAAATACAAAAATCGTCCTCACCGGCGACATCTTTCAGATCGATCACCCCTACCTGGATGTCCATTCCAATGGATTGAGCGTTCTGATTGAAAAAATGCAAGGCCAGAAACTCTATGCGCACATCAACCTGACACGAAGTGAGCGTAGTGAACTGGCGGAATTGGCCAGTGACCTGCTGTAGCATGATTCCGGCGCCAGGGACTGCGCCCGCGACAGAGGCGCAAGGTTTTTCCAGGGTTCGGTAATTTCCTCCTTGCCCACCGCGCCGTCGGAAAGGCAAAATTAAAATCTCATAGGCTAATAACAGACTATTGAAGTGGAGGACACGCAGAACTTGAGACGTGTCCCTGCGGGCGGAGTGGCGAATGGCGACAGTAAACTATGCCTTTAAAGAAATATCCTGCAAGATTGTCTACTACGGGCCCGGTTTGTGTGGCAAGACCACGAATCTGATCAAGATCCATGAAGGCCTTCCCAATAAGAATCGGGGCGAACTGGTTTCTGTGGCGACGGAACAGGATCGGACCCTGTTTTTTGACTTCCTCCCCGTGGACTTGGGCGAGGTCAAAGGCTTTCATACCAAATTCCAAATTTATACTGTTCCCGGACAGGTCTTTTACAATGCCACGCGAAAAGTCGTCCTGCGCGGCGCGGACGGCATCGTGTTTGTGGTCGATTCGGCGAGCGATAAAATAGAAGAAAACCGCTATTCCTGGGACAACATGATCGAAAATCTCCAGGAACACGGCATTGATCCCAACGATATTCCCATCGTCATCCAATACAACAAGCGCGATCTGCCCAACGCGCTGCCCCTGGAAGAACTGGAGGCGACCCTCAATCCCAATGGCGTCCCCTCGCTGGAAGCGATCGCCCTGGACGGGACAAACGTCAAGGAAACCCTGAAGCGGGTGGCCGGACTGGTTCTCGGCAAAATTCGAAACTCCGCCGAACGCGGGCCCGCCTCGGGGGGCGGCGCCTCAAGTGAACCCTCCAAATTGCAGCAACAAATGGCCGCCCGAGCGGCGAAACCCGCCGCAACGGCTCACGCCCGACAGGCGGCTCCAGCGGTCGCGGCGCGCGGGCCGCAAAGCGCCTCGGCATCCGGCGGCTCGCAACCCATTCCCATCAAACAGCGGTGCGATGTCTATTGGCGCAACAAACGGATCGGCGGCGGTTTTCTGGAGTTTGCGCCAGCGGGCGATCCCACCCGGCCCCAGCCGACCTTCAACCTCACTGCCAAAATTAAAGTCTGGTGGATCATTGGCGTCAACATCCAGACCACCATGCGTTTCTTCAACCGCGAAAACCGGAAAACCTCGGAAGGCGCCGCTTCCATGTCATCCTTCTGTGAAGCGCAACCGGTAGGCAAAGGCTATCAATCCTTTGTATGGGTCAAGGAAGGCAAGTTCCCAAAAATATACCTGCGCATCCGCGGACGGTTGGAATACCTCGTCACTCCCGAGGGAACCGGACCCAAATTCTGATTGTCCAGACCCCGTCTGAACTTTCTCAAAAGGAACCACCTATGGACAGGCCGTCGCCAGACGCCAACGGCCATGGAAGGTTTCCTTGCCAATGGCGCGATATTTAATTTCAAAATTCGTCGGCACATTGTCTTCCGGCATCGTATCGGAAGACCACACACGAATGAATTCCTGACGAAACAGCCCCGTGTCGTTGATGGCCCGGCGAATGCGCGTGAAATTCACGGGCAGGTCGGTCTTGACATCCACGAAACCCTCGGGCCGCAGCGTTCGAGCGAATTGGGCGACACTGGCCTCGCGAACCATCCGGCGCTTGGCATGGCGTCGCTTGGGCCACGGATCGGGAAAGTAAATATGATAGACGCTCACGGATTGGTCGGGCACATGGTTGAGGAGCAGATAGACCATATCGCCGTGCAGGAGACGCACGTTGGTCAATCCGCGTTTTTCAATTTTCTGTCGTGTCTTTCTCAAATACTTTCCGAAGTACTCCAACCCCACGAAGTTCAAGTCCGGCCGCCGTTCGCCCACCGCCGCCAGGAACGCGCCTTTGCCGCACCCAATCTCAATCTGAATGGGATTGGCGTTGCCGAACCATTCGGCAAAGTCGATGGGGGCCTTGAGCTGACTGGTTGAACGCCAGATGTCAGGAATAAGGTTCATGAAATGTCTCGCAGCAGAATTCGTAAGATTTTATGGGGACCCTGTTTCCCACCAGGCGTCCCGAAAAGATAAATCGCCCACGGAGTTGCGCATCACACCATGGAGGGCCGGACGCTGAATATAGGGTTCCGTATAAAAATAAATCGGCGCCAGCGGCATCGCCTCCATCATCAGGGCTTCGGCCCGATGGAAACACGCCATGCGCTCCACCGGGTCGTCCATCCGATTCGCTTCTTCAATCAGGGCATCGTATGTCGCATTCTTCCAATGGGACATATTGTTGCCCGATTCGCTCATGTAACACTCCAGAAAGGTCGTCGGATCCGGATAGTCGCCCACCCAGGCGCCACGGGCGATCTGGAAGTCGCCGTCACGCTTGGTCCTCAGAAACACCTTCCATTCCATATTCGCCAGCCGCACCTCGACCCCCAGGTTCTTTTTCCAACGCTGCTGAAGTTCGGCCGCAATCTCGGCATGGATTTCCTTGGTGTTATAGATATAAGTGATCTCCGGTAGCCCGTCGCCATCGGGATACCCCGCCTCTGCCAGAAGCCGTCGGGCTTCCTCGGGCGCTGTCGGCGGAATCAGATCCCCCCCGACGGAGCGGAAATCGCTCTCCGCTTCCGCATCCGCAATCCCATAGGGTACAAACGCCGTGGCGGGTTTCTCCCCTGCCCGTGACAAATAACGCGTGATAATTTCGCGGTCAATGGCCAGAGCAAAAGCGCGCCGAACCAGAGGATTATCAAAGGGCGGCCGTTCGCAATTGAAGTTGGCAAAGTACGTCGCCACATGGGGCGCAAACTGAATCTGGCCGGCGCGGCGCATTCGGTCCATGGCGCTGTTGGGCGGCCGGCGCATGGAATCGAGTTGACCACTCTCATAAGCCGCAAGCGCCGACGACTCCTTTTCCAGCATGATCATCCGAACCTCGTTGAGCCGAACCACGGCCGCGTCATAGTAAGTCGGATTCTTTCGCAGAATGATGTGGCTGTGACTCCGCCACGCCGCGATGCGGAAAGGCCCGCAGGACAGATACGATTCGGGACGCTGACGCCATTCACGCGGACCGGCCGCCACCGTTTCGGGACGGAAAGGCGAGAAAATCCGATGGGACACCATGGACAAAAAATAGGGGGTTGGACGAACCAGGCGGACCTCCAACGTGTGATCATCCAGCGCCTTCACCCCCACGGACTCAGGAACTTTGGATTCACCGGTGTTGTATTCATACCCCCCCTGAATATAATACAGCAGCTGGGCATATTCCGACGCGGTCTCCGGCGCCAGCACCCGCCGCCATTCATACACAAAGTCATGGGCCGTCACCGGTTTGCCGTCAGACCATTCCGCCTGGCGCAGGAAAAAAGTATACGTCCTTCGGTCTTCCGAAAGGGTCCATCGCTCCGCCATCCGCGGAACAATCCGCAGGTGTTCATCCAAGGCCACCAGATTTTCCAGAACCTGCATACACACTTCCGATTCCGGCAATCCGGTGGCCTTGGCCGGATCCAGCGTCTCCGGCTCCGTCGCCAGATTATAGACCACCCGTCCTTCTTCGGCGCGTGTGAGCCAACGGTCCCCGCCACATGCCACAGCAAACACCGCCGCTGACAGGGCCAGAGCAAAAGCCTGAAAACGCCTTCCCCATTTTTGCTTGTCAAAACGATTCCGAACAGTCATGTCACTTCTATGCCGAAAAATCACCCGTCCCTCCGGGATCGGACCCTCAAAGTCCCACGGTCTTCAACCATGTCTTGGCCATGAGCTCGGCGCCGGCCATGGAAGGATGGACACCGTCTCCCGCCCAATAGGAAGGTGGTACCCCATCGGCCACGGCCTTTTCGAAAACGGAATGGAAGGGCACAAAGAGGGCCTTGTGGGCTTTGGCCACCCGACGGGCGGCGGCCCGATACAGGTCGAAATCCGGGAACCAGGAATCGTCCACGGCCCCACACTTCAGCACAAAAGGCTCACAGATAACGAGCCGTGTGGAGGGGAGCGCCTGGCGGGTTCGATCAACCAATGCCATGTACCCCGCTTCGTATTCGCGCGCATCGCCGGCATACTGGCCGTTGCGTTTGTGCCAGATATCATTGACGCCGATGAGAATACTCAAAAGGTCGGGCTGGAGATCAATGCAATCTTTGTCCCAGCGCTCGGCAAGCTGGGGCACTTTGTGGCCGCTGATCCCACGGTTATAGATCTTCAGATCCGAATGGGGATAGGCGCCCAGCAATTGGGTGGCGATCAAATACGCGTAACCGCGTCCCATGGCGCCGATATGATTGGCGCTTCCTTCCGCATTGCGATCCCGTCCCGCGTCCGTGATCGAATCACCCTGAAACAAGATCACCGATCCTCGTTTGGCTGGCAGATGGGCCTTTTTCCCAAACAGCCCGCCTTCCATCGGATAAATCGCGCACGAGGTTCCCATGGCCGCAGCGCCGGTAACGGCGGCGCCCAGCGTAACGTTCTTCAAAAATTCACGGCGACCCTGCCCAGTGACGGCTTTCGAGTTTTCCATTCTTTCATTCTCCAGTCTCGGATGATTTCTCTTCTTTTTCCTTTTGCGCTTCAATATACCGAGGATCGTAATCGGGGCCCAGTTTGAAGGAGGTCCCCCGAAAAAGGGTCACGCTCTTCAACTCGCCTTGAATGTTCGTGGCGCGCATCTTCAGCACGGTGGGCGAGTCATTGCGAATATCGACTTTGCGGAACTGCCCATCGCGCCATTCGATCCGGTCCACCATCCAGCCTCCCCGCGCTCTCAACCCTGTGATTGAGCCATTGGGCCAGGCCTTGGGCAAGGCCGGCAGGACATGGACATAGCCGTCATCGTGGGATTGAAGCAACATCTCCGCAATGGCTGCCGTCGCCCCCATGTTTCCATCAAACTGAAAGGGCGGATGAGAGTCAAACAGGTTCGGATAGGTGGATTTTTGCAATAACAGTTGCACGTGCTCATGGGCGGCGTCGCCATCATAGAGACGAGCGAAAAAATTGATCAGCCAGGCGCGACTCCATCCCGTATGCCCTCCCCCTTGGGTCAGACGGGCCGCCAGGGACTTGCGAACCGCTTCGGCCAGTTCCGGCGTGCTCAGCGGCGTAATCTGATGGCCCGGGTGCAACCCGTAGATATGGGACATGTGGCGATGACCGGGTTCGGGTTCGTCATAGTCCTCGATCCATTCCTGGAGTCGGCCGGTTTTGGGGCTGATCTGGAGTGGCGCCAGTCGGCTCAGGGCATCGGCCAACTGCTTGCGAAACTCCGGTTCAAAGGGAGAGGCCGGCGTGGATAACGCGTCAATGGCCGCAATCGTATTGGTGAAAAGATCATGGACAATCATCAGATCCATGGTGGCCGCATAAGTAAATTGCGACACTTCGCCATTGGCTTTACGGAATCGGTTCTCCGGCGAATGACTGGGATTGGTCACCAGTTTTCCGGCCATGGGCGTCCCCTTGGGCGCTTCAACCAGAAAATCGAGCATGAACAGTGAGGCGTCTTTCAGGATCGGAAAAGCCGTTTCGCGCAGGAATCGTTTATCCTGACTGAAAGCATAGTGTTCGTAAGGGTGTCGCGCCAGCCAGGCCGCGCCCATGGGCCACAAACCCCAGATGCCATCAACCGGTGTGGCCACCCGCCACAGATCCGTGTTATGATGCAACACGAATCCCCGAGCGTTATAGTATTCCCGCGCCACCCGGCTGCCGTGATCGCGAAGGTCATTCAGCATCGTGAACAACGGCTGATGAAACTCCGGCAGATTGACGACCTCCACCGGCCAATAGTTCATCTCCGTATTGATATTCGTCGTGTATTTGCTTCCCCAGGCCGGATTCGTGTCTTTATTCCAAATCCCCTGTAAGTTCAGGGGCTGCGTCCCGGGACGACTGCCGGAGATAATCATATAACGGCCATACTGAAAATAAAGGGCGACCAGTTGTGGATCGTCTTCCCCTTTTTTAACGGCTTCAAGGCGTTTGTCCGTCGGCTGAGACGCTTTTTCTTCCCCTTTGAGGTCCAAGGTCACGCGATCATAAAACCGCTGGTAGTCGGCCAGATGTTCACGCAACAGCGTGGCGTAGTCCTTGTTCATGGAGTGTTTCTGAAGAAATTCACATTTGGCCGTATGGTTGAGATCAATCGCCTTGTAATTGCGGAAACTGGTGGCCGCTGACAATTTCAGGACAACGGCATCCGCGTCGGCGATTTTCAACGCGCTGCCCTCTACGGTGGCCGTTCCCTTTTCCAATTCCGCGATCAAACGGCTTTCGAATTTGATCCCAGCCCCCTTCAGTCCCCCGATCAACCCCCGTTGCCTGCCGTCGCCGATCCATTGTCCGGTCAGGGTCAATCCGTTCTTTGTGGCCACCGTTTCAGACTGGTGAGGACTGTCGAGACGGAGGGTCATGGAAATCGCCCCCGGCTGATCGGCGCTCAACCGCACGATCAGGGCCTGAGCCGGATAGGAGATAAAGTATTCCCGTGTATATTGAATCCCATTGGCCGTGTAGCGAACGCGACAGACCGCTTCAGTTACATCAAGTTCCCGTTCATAGTCCTTCGTCTCCTCTGAACCGGCCATGTCGATCCACAAATCGCCTAACGGTTGATAGGCCTGGAGAAACAAGGGATCGCCCATCATCTCGCGGTTAGCCAGATCGGTGGCTTCCTTGTTCTTCCCCTCAAAAATCAGACGGCGGACTTCATCCAAATGCTTAGACGCCCCCGGACGAATGGAATCATAAGGGAAACCGCTCCACAGCGTGTCTTCATTGAGTTGAATCCGTTCATTGCCCGTTTTGCCAAAGACCATGGCGCCCAGGGAGCCATTGCCCAACGGCAGGGCTTCATTCCAGTCTTTGGCCGGCTGGCGATACCAAAGCCGAAATGGCTCGGAACCCGAGGACTCGGTTGACGCCTCAGAAAAAGCACCCCCCCCCCACGCCATCGCAATTACTCCGAACGTAAACCACAACACAATGCGGCGAATCGATACAGCACGCATGACCAACCTCCCATTCATCATGAAGATACCATTTACCTACCTGAACTCATGCGCCCAAAGCAAGTCTCTATCATGCCTGAATGAAGCCGGGCGCGCCGACTCCTTGGGGATTAAAAATCCTCTGGACAAAAAACGCCGGGACCGTGTATTGCTTTACTGTCCTTTTAGAATGGATAAGAAGAGAATGCCCAAACGGAGGAATCGCTATGTCGTTTCTTATGTCGAAGAATGCCCGGACATCGGCGCATCATGAACGGACAGGGGGATGGCTGTGGATTCCGCTCATCCTGTCCCTGTTGAACGTCCCAAACGCAAACGCTCAGCCAGCGCCCTTTTGGGACTGGGTGGAAACCGGCGGCGCCCGAACGCGCTGTGATTTGGCCGGCGTGGTGGTTACGCCCGATGGTGGGTGTATCATTGCCGGAGAATTCACACAAGACGCTACCTTTGGGAATTTCACCCTCATCCATGACGCATCGCAATCCCTATATGTCGATGATATTTTCATCGTCAAATATGGAACCAACGGCAAAGCGCTATGGGCCCAAAAGGGCGGCGGCGCCTACGACGACACCGTTCTGGCCATTGCCGTCTTTCCGGACGGCGGCTGCGTCATTGCCGGAACCTTCGAACAACAAGCCACTTTCGGCGATGTCAACCTCCTGCCCCAACCGGGACTCGAAAAGGGAGGCTATCTGGCGCGCTATGATTCGAACGGACAGGTGCTCTGGGCCGTCAGCACCGGCGTTGTTTTCGACTTTGAACTCGAACTGTTCCTTACGACCATGGCGGACGGTAGTTTTGCCTTTACGGGATCGTTTACGGACATCGTCAGCGTCGGTGGCCGGACATTTCAGTCCGGCGGCAATCGCGACCTCTTTGTCGCCCGCTACAACGCGGATGGAACCCCCATGTGGGCCCTCCAGGGCAAAAGCGAACAGAACGACATCCCCAGAGGAATCATTAGTGATGATGACGGCAATACGACCGTCGTCCTCAAAACGGACTCCGGCATGACTCTTGGCAGGACCCAAATCACACCGGCCGAGCCCATGGCTGGCAATATCTGTCTCGCTTCGCTGACACCCGACGGCCAGGTGGCCCACAGCCTGATCGTCGCCTCGGCGCAATGGGGCGACCGCATCTTCGTCCCCTGGGATTTGGTTCGACTCTCCGATGGCGGATGTATTGTCACAGGACGCATGGACGACGCCGCCAACTTTGGCGATACGGAACTCTTCAATCTGGACGACGCCAGCGACATGTTCTTTGCCAAATACACTGCCTCGGGCGCTCGTCAATGGATCAAGCAAATCCCCATGACGAACAACAGCAATGCCGAATTCACGCCTCTGGCCCCCTTGACCGACGGCGGATTTGTCTTTGGAGGCGCCTTTGAAACGGGAATGCGGCTGGATGACATTATTCTAGAAGGCGGTCAAAACGAAGACCTGTTCGTCGCCCGCTGTGACGCCGTCGGCAAGGTTCTCTGGGCCAAACAGGCCGGCTCCACACTCTTTTATGACATGGACGTGGCCACGGCCCCTGATGGCAGCGGTTATCTGTTGGGCACATTGATGGGTGAAGTCCGATTTGATTCACTCGTGGTCCCCAATCCCTGGCCGAACGAGGATGTCTTCGTCGCCCGCTACTTCGCCGCCGAACCGCCCACGCCCGCCACACCCACACCTCCGACACCGGGCCCCACGCCGACTCCGGGTGACGGTTCCTTGGAAGACTACTATAAAATTCTATACAAGCGCGACGGCAAAAAGGATACGGAGCATATCCTGATTACAGCGGACACCATCCAGATCGCCCCAGGTGGAACGGACAAAGACACCTTATCCATCAAACTCGCCAACCGCAATCAAACCGAACAGCCGGTCCTCTCGCTCCATGTGGACGGTCCCATGAAAAAACTGTTTTCCGAGGCGCCGATCCACCACCTGTATGTCTATGACGGACTGGAAAACGCGACAATCCGGAATGCGTATGTCGGCACGTTGGAAGCCGGGGGGCTCGGAAAATTGAATATCGTCAACAACCTGCCGGAACCCCTGGGGCTGGAACTGATGCTGGACCTTGGCGAAACAGCCAGCGTTCGCGTCAAACCCGGCATTATTCAGGTTATCGGCCAGTATGTCACCGACATCCTGGCGCCCAACCTGGAGACCAAAAAACTGTCCGTCGCGTCCAAGAAATTCTCCCAACGCGGTAGCGATGACTACCTGGCCTTGGGAGGCGTGGACGCTGACAACATAGAAGCGACCGAAATCAAAACACTGATGAGCAAGGGCGGCCCCATCCGAGCCGATACGGCCCTCTTCGCCTGCTCCAGTATCAAGGCCAGCGGCTGGTCCGCCAAGGTGGAAGGCCATCCGATCCCCTTGCCCGCCGACGTGCGGTTCTATGAATTCATGAACACGGCCTCGAAAGCGAAAATACAGGTCAGTGGCGGGAATCTCGCCGGTGGCGCGCCAGCCAATCCGGCCCACTACCTGTTTGCCGGACAGGTAACGCTGCTTCAGGCAAAAACCAAAAAACTGGCCGGGGATCCCTTCGGCGGCATCATCGGATCCGAGAACGCCAGCACGCCCCTCGACGCCACGGGAACGCTGTTTCTCACCGGACTGGATGAAAACAAGGCCGACATCAAAAAGGTGGAGGCTTCGGAAACAATCAATGCCCTCTTCTATGCGGGGGGTGTCCAGAATGGGGTCATGTGGGAACCCGATTATTCCGGCATTCTCAAGACCATGAAGGTCGGCAAAGATGGCCTCATGAATGGTCAAATCCACATGAAAGCAAAAGGCAATCTTCCCAAGTTGCTGCCAAAGGGTAAATTCGAGGATCAAATGGAAGTCACGACCAACTAAGGCCGCCTTCCGTCCCCACTCGGAAGCGTGACCACACGGAGACGCGGGCACTCTCGGTTCCCGGGATTCCCCCGCGTCTCCGTGTTTTTTGTGTGGAACCCACATCCCCCCCCATCCGTATCATCAGATCAGCCGTGGACAGAGAAGGAACCCCTATGCGTGACACACTCACCCCTCCAGAATCAACGTCAGTCGAGTTCCACACACGACTGGCCCGTGTCTTCGGATTGGACTATACTCATATCACCATCCCGGAGACAGGCGACCTGTACGTGACACCGTTTGGGAAACCCTACATGGATCACCTCCTCCCGTCCAATTGGGATAACAAAGAATACTATAGCCGCCCCGAGAACAAACCCCTGCGCACACGCTTGAAAGGGACCGCCTACCCCCACCGAATAACCACCATGCCCGTCCATGGACGCTCTATTGACATTGTCGTCAAATGGTGTCGCGTGGGAAAAGATGTCCATCTGGATCTGACCGGCGTTCAGGACACAATGGAAGAAAATTTAAAATACTCGGCCCAATGGAACAGCCCTTTTGAGGAATTCGGCCTTGTCATGGAATTGCGGAATGTCAGCCGGTACTATGATCATCCTTT
>JADFCT010000351.1 GCA_017161665.1 Candidatus Sumerlaeota bacterium | reverse complement strand
GGTACTGGTTCTGGGACGGCGGAACCGGTTCGGACGCCTGGCAGACCATGGTGTTCACCATGCTGACGTTCTGCCAGATGGCCTACGCGCTGTGTGTGCGCAAACAGACGCAATCGCTGTTTACGCAATCCTGGCTCAGCAATCCGGTGCTGTTGCTGGCCATCGGCGTGACGCTGACCTTGCAGTTGATCCTTATTTATGTCCCGTTTTTCAACGCCGTGTTCCGCACCACGCCGCTGGGGCCGGCGGAACTGGGTGTCTGCGCCGTCGGCGCCCTGGTGATTATACTGATTACGGAATCGAAAAAACTGTTCCTGCGCAGCCAAGCGTAAAAAATTTTGCCGCCATCCGGATTTTTTGCTATTCTTTAAGTGGGCTTTCATTTGCGACGAAAAGAATGGAATCGTTCAATGGTAAGAAAATTTCTGGAAACTCACAACAACATCCTGGGGTCGATCCGCGAGCCCCTGATCCTGCTGGATGAGGATTTGAAGGTCATAACCGCCAATCTCTCCTTTTACCGGACGTTCGACGTCAAGCCCGACGAAACCGAGGGCGCGCTGATATACGATCTGGGCAACCGGCAATGGAACATTCCCGGCTTAAAAAACTTGCTGGAAGATATCCTGCCTCAAAATACCGCTTTTCACGATTTCGAGGTGGAACACGATTTTGAAAGCATCGGGCGGAAGATCATGCGCCTGAACGCCCGGCGGATTTTCGGCAACGACGGCTGGCCCCAGTCGATTCTGCTGGCCATCGAGGATGTGACCGACCGCGAATATTACAAGAAACATCTCGAGCATCTGGTTGAAGAACGAACCGCCGAAATCAGTACACTCAAGGATCAACTCGAAGCCGAAAGGGCCTATCTCCAGGAAGAAATCAAACTGGTGTACAACCACGAGAACATTGTCGGCAAAAGCGACGCCATCAATTATGTATTTTTCAAGGTGGAACAAATCGCCGATACCGACACCAACGTGTTGATTCTGGGAGAAACCGGCACCGGCAAGGAATTGGCGGCCCGCGCCGTTCACGGCACAAGCCCGCGCAAAGACCGCGCCCTGGTCAAAATGAATTGCGCCGCCCTGCCTTCGAGTCTGATCGAAAGCGAACTCTTCGGCCATGAAAAAGGCGCCTTCACCGGCGCGCAGTCCAGGCGGCTGGGGCGCTTTGAGGTGGCCGACGGCGCGACCCTTTTTCTGGACGAGATCGGCGAGCTGCCGGTGGAACTTCAGCCCAAACTGCTCCGGGTGATCGAAGACGGGGAGTTTGAACGCCTGGGCAGCTCGGAAACCCGAAAAGTGGATGTCCGCATCATTGCCGCCACCAACCGAGATCTGCAGGCGGAGGTCCAAAAGGGGACTTTCCGGGAAGACCTGTGGTACCGGCTGAATGTTTTTCCGATCACCATGCCGCCCCTGCGCGACCGCCAGGGCGACATCCCGCTGCTGGTCAAATTTTATATCGACCGGATTTCCAGAAGACTGGGCAAAGTCATCAAAGAGATTCCGACGGGCGTGATGGGCGAGCTGGGACAATACCACTGGCCCGGCAATGTCCGGGAGCTGGAAAACGTCCTCGAACGGGCGGTGATCAACTCCTCGGGCGCCAAGCTGCGGCTGGTGGATGACCTGCGAAAACCGCGCAGGGACGCGCCCCCGCCCGAACAAACCCTGGAACATGTCGAACGCGACTATATCCTCCGGGTGCTTGAACGGACCGGCTGGAAAATCAGCGGCCAGAACAGCGCGGCTGAAATCCTGGGCCTGGACCGCTCCACCCTGCGCGCCCGCATGCGCAAACTCGATATCAGCAAACCGTAACGCGAATTACGGAAATGGAGGCGCCGATCAAAATCCCGGCCGAAAAGGGCGATCACAAGGATCGCCCCTACAGCGCAACCCGGCAATTCCGGTAGGGGCGAACCTTGTGTTCGCCCCTTGGCATCGTTATTCCAGCAATTCGCCTAAATTCTCCTTCCCCCGGCCGGTCCATGGAAGACAAAAAGGGGTCATATTTGACCAATGGTCAAATATGACCTCTTCCCCCCGTGGCTGACACCGGACGCCCCGCAAGCGTCGTTACGCCGATTCACCTTGTTTAATCGAGATGATGAACGCCATTACGGCGAGCGGCAAAAGGCTGGCACGAAAGTTGAATCACTTAGAGTTGCGACATGAAAAAAACACATCACATAACGGAAAGGAACCGCAATGGGCGACAAGGGAAAAAAAGACAAAGGCAAGCGTGAAGAGCGGAAGAAGAGCAGTCAAACGTTGAAGGAAAAACGCAAGCAAAAAAACGATAAGACGGCGCCGAAGATAAATGACAAATCATAATGACATTGCCGGTTCCCCATGATCTTTCCGTGCGGCCTCTTTTGCTCCATTGAAAACCTGTCCGTGTGTCTCAAACCCCTGTCTTACGCGCTTCCCTTCCAGGGAAATCGAATTGCAAACCCCTGAAGGGGCGTGGTACAAAACGCCGGAAGAACCAAAGGAAACATAAGATGCCACACGCCCGAAACTTCCCCGACAAATTCGAAACCCTCCGGGACCAGGCCGAAGCATTGGTCGAGCGGCAGCCGGATTCCGCCCCGCCGTCCCCCGCCGAGGTGCTGGAACTGATCGACGAACTTAGAATCCACCAGGCGGAACTGGAAATCCAGAACGAAGAACTCAAGCGGGCCCAGGATGAGCTGTCCGACCTTCACCGGGAATACGAGCGGTTGTATGAATTCGCGCCCTGCGGCTACCTGACCTTGAACGCCAAAAGAATCGTCACCCGGGCCAACCTGACCGCCGTGGGCCTTCTGGGGGAGACGAAACGCGGTCTTCTCCAATCCGGCTTCAGCCTGTTCGTCGCCCCGGGCTGGGTGGACCCATATCACGCCGCCCTGCAAAACGCCGCGGCGACCGGCGAAAAACAGTGCGTCGAGCTGATGCTGAAAAAAAGAAACGGGTCGGCCGACTGGGTCCGGGCGGACATCGAGGCGGACCGGGACGACGCCGGCGCTGCGATGCAGTGGCGGATGACGCTGCTGGACACCACCGAAACCAAGGCCATGGAAGGCCAGCTTCGCCAGGCGCGAAAGATGGAGTCCATCGGCACGCTGGCGGGGGGCGTGGCCCACGATTTCAACAACATCCTCTATGTCGTCCTCGGCAACGCGGAACTGGCCATGGATTTCGCGCCGGAGGAAAAGCCGCTGCGCAAATGCCTGGAACAGATACAGGCCGCCGGCCTTCGGGGCGCGGCCACGGTCAAACAGCTTCTCAATTTCAGCCGCTCCTCCGACAAAACCTTCAACCGGATCGACGCCGTCGAGGTCGTCAGGGAATCGATCCGGTTTCTCCGCACGACGATCCCCGCCACGGTGGGCATCCGCGCGGATCTTCCCGATGCGGAAACTGCGATTTTCGCCGATGCCACGCAAATCCAGCAGGCCCTGATGAACCTGTGCATCAATGCCGCCCAGGAAATGGAAGATACGGGCGGAACCGTGGATATCGCCGTGGGGATCGAGACCCTGGAAGCTCCGGACGCCGCGCGCCGCCTCGATCTTTTGCCCGGCGAGTATGTCGCCGTCACCGTCCGCGACACCGGGCCGGGCATCGATCCGGCCATCGCCGACCGGCTTTTCGATCCCTATTTTACGACAAAAGAGGTCGGAAAAGGCTCGGGGCTGGGGCTTTCGGTCGTCCACGGCATCGTCAAAAAC
>JADFCT010000350.1 GCA_017161665.1 Candidatus Sumerlaeota bacterium | reverse complement strand
ACGGTCAGTCGGTCGGCCAGTTCCTTCAGCCGGTTTCCGATTTCGGGCGGTCGCCCATAGACCGGCCCCAGGGCGGCGAGGGTCTGGGCCAGCCAGTTGAATTGCGCGCCCAGAGCCGCCAGCGAGCCGGCCATCATTCGGAAGCGTTCCTCGATCTCGCGGGTGTCGCGGGGACCGATCCACTCCATCATGGCCACGGCCATTTTCAGCGACCCCAAATCCTCGGGGGTGAAGCCGCCCACGGGCTGGAGGAGGTCGCCCAGGGGCGGCGTCAGATCCTCCCACGGCCGTCCCAGGGCGTCCAGGACGTCGCGCCGATAGACGCCGGCTTGTTTTTCGGCGTCCGTCAGCCAGACGGGGAAGGCGCGGGCGTCGGGCGTGAAGGCCGCGACGACGAGGGGCTCCATCAGCGCGAACGCCCCATCGTGACAGGCGCGGATCCATTGGGCCAGGCGCGTGGCCGTGGCCGAGGCGATCCCGGCGCCGGCCATGACCGCGCCCAATCCCGAAGCCTCCAGCCGCCCCGCGCCGTCGCGGCGGATGAAGGCGTCCTCCATGGCCCGCGCCACGGCTTCGTCCACGTGGATGACGAATTCATCCAGATGGGGCGACCAGGCAAGGAGGCCCGAATAGGTGTGGGTCAGGAAATCGACCAGTTCGTCCCGACTCCGGCACATCTTCGAGGCCACGAGGTCGGTGACGACGGCTTCGAGGTCGGCGTCGCGCAAGGGGGGGCGGACCGATTCGAAGTCCTCGCTCAGGAAATCGCGCAAAAGCCGCTGCTGCTCGCCTTCGTTGCGCGCCGGGAGGATGGATCGTCCAAAAGCCGCCGTCGCCCCATAGCGGGCCGCGCGGCCGCCCTGATTTTTGAATCGCTGAAGGCTCAGGGGGGCCATGCCCGCCGCCCCCGTCCATTGTTCGCTCGTCACCATGCTGGGACATTGCAGGACGTTCACCGCCGTCAGGTTCACGCCCTGAGCCAGGGTGGATGTGGAAAAGAGCAAGCGGATGGCGCCGTTGGCGAAATGGGTCTCAATGAGCCGGCGCATCTCCGGCGAGAGGTCCGCGTTATGAAAGGCCACGCCCACGCGGAGACAGTCTTCGAGATGGTCCCTGGACCAGGAGTCCTCGGCCTGGCTCAGTTCCTCCAGCGCCGCGCGGGCGGGCGGCAGGCCGGACAACCGCGCCGCGGCGGCGGCCCACTGGCGCGACATGGCCCGCGTGGCCGCGAAGACCAGCGTCTGCTCCCCGCGCCCCTCGGCCAGCGCCAGGGCCGGCCCCACGATGGCTGCCAGATCCGCTCCGGCGTCGTCCTCCGTCGGATCGTCCATCCGGGCCTCGGGACACAGGACCTCGACGCCCTCCTCGCCGGAATTGAAGCACCGATAGGCGAAATCACCCGTGGCGCAATTGAGCACGCCCTCGCGCAACTCCACAGGCCGTTCGCGAAACTCCAGCAACTCGCATTGCAGCCAGTTGGCGATGCGCCCCGCGTCGCCCAGAACGGCCGACAGGCCCATGAACTGCGCTCCAAAAGGGGCCCGGGCCATCTTGGTCAACAACAGGTCCACCACGCCGCCCCGGCCCGATTCGCCCAGCATCTGAACCTCGTCCATCACCACCAGCCCCACCTGACTCAGCAGTTCGGGATGGGTCACCAGATAGGCCTTCATTTTTTCATAGATAGCGATCAGGAGATCAAACTCGCCCCGCAGGACGCGTCCGTCCGTTTCGGGCCGCTCACGGGTGGCGACGCGGATGCGGAATCCCTGTTTGCCATAAAGGTGGCGCATTTGGCGAAATTTTTCTTCGGCCAGGGCCTTCGTGGGCGACAGGTAGATGACGCGCCGTCGGTTCTCCAGATGGCGCAGCGCGGCCATTTCGGCCACAAAGGTCTTGCCCGAGGATGTGGGCGCGAAAACAATCAGGTTGTCGCCGCGCAGAAATCGCGTCTCGCAGACCGCTCGACTCTGGAGCGGGAGCAACGTGTCGCCGTAAGCCTCGGTCCACAAATGGATGAGTTCGTCGGAAAAGCCATGGGCCCGCAATGCGGAAAAAGGAAGCCTTGTTTGTCGGTCACTATAACTCATAAGGTGAAGCGTCCAGTATGGATAATATGGAAAATCACCGTCTCGGTGTCACTTTATGCGCTTGTGGGATTAAGTACAGGAAAAACGGAGAGACCAGGGCCGTTATGCATTATAAGGAAAGCGGAAGAAATGAATTCCCCTTTGTTACACTCTGTGAGACCTCTGTGTCCTCTGCGCCTCCGTGGTGAAAGCGCATTGGCGGGCGGGCGTCGGCGCCGTCACGCTTTTTGCGCGCAACGCGGCAAAAATCGCGCCGGCGCCTTGTGTGCTCGTTCCGTACCCAGGGCTCCGCTCCCTATCGGTCGCTCCACCCTGGGCTGGTATCTGTCGCCACCTTCGGGGCTTGGCGGCTGTTTGGCTTCCGGGACGCGGGCCTTACAGGGTGGCGGCGTCGCGCCTTGGCATTTATGAAAAATCCATCGCCCTGCGCCTCGGCCCCAGTTTCAGCATGTATTGAGTCCATTTTGAAGGACATGCGCCCACGAGATAAAGAGAGGGATTTATTTATTTCCCTCAGCCGAAAGCAAACAAACATTGACGATGAAGCAACTGACAGGGATTAGCGACTTGTCTCCAATCGGCGTTCATCTGCGCCATCTGCGGACCGTTTTTTCTTCCGCAGATGCGCGCAGATAATTCCGACGGACGGTGCGAAAATCGTCTGGAATCCAAATATCCACGGCTTTTCGGCTTGAATTGGCTGGACCGCTTGAGGGGGGGTGGGCTAAACTCTCGATCCTTTCCGTCTTATTTTGACGGGCGTGAGGCGTTTTACGGAATTGAACCCCAACGTTTTATATGGAGAGAAAAGCATGACAACCATCATCGACGTAGCAGCGCGGGAAATTATGGACTCTCGCGGCAATCCGACCATTGAGGTCGATGTTCTCCTGTCCAGCGGCGCGCTGGGTCGGGCAGCAGTTCCCTCGGGCGCCTCGACGGGTATTCACGAAGCGTGTGAATTGCGCGACGGCGACAAGAGCCGTTACCTGGGCAAAGGCGTCACACAGGCCGTCAAGAACGTCAACGAGATCATCGGACCGGAACTCGAAGGCGCGGACGCCACGGATCAGGTCGCTCTGGACCAGAAGATGATCGAGATGGACGGCACGGAGAACAAGAGCAAGCTCGGCGCCAACGCCATTCTCGGTGTGTCGCTGGCGACGGCCAAGGCCGCGGCCGAAGCCGTGGGTCTGCCCTTGTATCAGTACATTGGCGGCGTGAACGCCAAGACGCTGCCCGTTCCGATGATGAACATCCTCAACGGCGGTTCGCACGCGGATAACAATGTGGATATTCAGGAATTCATGGTCATGCCTGTGGGCGCGACGACCTTCGCCGAAGGCCTCCGCATGGGCGCCGAGACCTTCCACGCCCTCAAGGCCGTCCTGAAGGAAAACGGCCTGAACACGTCCGTCGGCGACGAAGGCGGCTTTGCTCCCGACTTGAAGTCGAACGCCGAAGCCATTGACCGCATCCTCACCGCTGTCGAAAAAGCCGGCTTCAAGGCTGGCAAGGATATCCGGATCGCCCTCGACGTCGCCTCCTCGGAGCTGTACGACAAAGAGAAAAAGGTTTATAACCTCGCCTCGGAAGGCAAGACCCTCGACTCCGCCGCCATGACGGAATACTACGCCAGCCTTGTCAGTCAGTATCCGAT
>JADFCT010000349.1 GCA_017161665.1 Candidatus Sumerlaeota bacterium | reverse complement strand
GACCGCCCTGCAAACCGCCGCCAAGGACGAATAAAGGATAAAACCCGTGCCCGAACGCGATGCCCATCCAATCATGGTCAGCTACATCGGCGATTTGCCGCACAACCCGCCCGATGATACGCTGCTGGTTCATCGGGATTTGGATTATGTCAGGGCTTGCCGTCAACTGGCCGAGGTTTTGTCGAGCGGAAACGGGTTGACCATCTGGGTGCATTCCAGAACCCATTTCACCTGGCTGCGGGATTTCACCGAACAGATCCAATGTGCCGCCCGTTTCGAGGAAAAGACGCCGCTGTCATTGCTGGCGGAACAATGGAACGTGGTCTTGCCCGAATGGTTGACCGACGCCGACGCAGTCGCCTGCAAGCTGTTGGACATTCAACCGGAGTCACAGGCAACTCTGGCATTCGACAGCCGGATGTTAAGCCATTTCCTTGGCCCTGTTTTCCAGCGGAACGCTTTGGGCGTCGATGATCTTCCTCTTGTGCTAAAAGCCGTTGCCGGCGACGACGCCAAAGCCGTTTTCAAAAGATATCCGTTTCTGCATCGATGCCTTGAAGACAAGTGCCAAAAATGGGCGTCCCGGAGCAACGAAGAATGGGTCAGGGACGTGTGCCAACGCTTGCCCCATGATCCTGTCCAGGTCTGGCGCGCGCTCAGTTTATGGGCGGGGTTGAATGGATATCCCGGAAAGCTTTTGGAATATGTGCTGGTCCCGGAAGGGGTCCTGTTCGTCCGGAAAGTACCGCCCGAAGCGGTCGAAAACCTGCCGTTTGAGCCCACCGCCCGTGAACAGGCGCTCAACCAGATCGAACTTCTGTTTGACGAGATCCAATCGCAAGCGACATCCAGCGACCAATTCCAAAAGGTCGTGGGATGGACGTCGGGAAGGCTTTTTAAAGAATTCGCTTTGATCCTGAACATTTTGAAACGCAAACAATTCGAACCGACCGAAAAAGACATCGAATGGGTCAAGGCGAAATTCAAGGGCTGTCCGGGAGTGAGCGAACGTCAATTGAACAGCCTGCGCAGGATCGTCAAGCCGAAAAGACCCGCCGCGATGGTCGAGGGCGACGCATCTAAATGGGTTCAATGGGCGGTGGATCAATACATCCCCTATCGGGACTGGCAGGTGCATAACGATCATTATGACGACGAAATCGAGAGGACCGTCGGCCGCTTTTCAGACTGGTATGTGGACGCCTATGCATCCGTTCACCAGGACCCTGACCTCAGCCTGACGCACTGCCTGGGCGATATCGGCGCTGAAGCGTTCAACGGCGCGTTTACGATGATTCTTCTGGTGGACTGTCTCCCGGTCGCATTCATGCCGGTGTTGGACAATGCGATGCGGACAGCGGGATTCAGCCGCCATTCCCTGTCCTATCGATTCGCCGGACTTCCCACGGTTACGGAGTGCAACAAATTTGCGCTTTTGAGCGGACAATGGCAAAACAACGCCGGAAACTATGAAGCTGTTTTAAAAGAGCGGTCAAAATCCGAATGGGCTGGTTTCGACATTGCGTACTTGAGCACACTCAAAGCCTTGTCGGAGATGCCGGCCCCGCGGGAACCCATGATCGCTGTTTTGAATCTGATCGATGGCGACGAACTGCTCCATTCGGATGCGGAATCAAAAAACACGACCCACGAGGATGAGCTGCACCGCCTTTTCCTCCGAATGGCGGAAGCGGTCGGCAGGCTGTCCGAGGAATGGGGCGGCCCCAAAGACCATTTTAACATTTATGTGGTCACCGACCACGGCGCGTGCCGGGTGCTGGATGAAGAAAAGCAGTCTTATGACTCGGGGGTTGTCAAGAAACTGTTTCCAAACGAGAAACACCGGTTCTCGGCCATGACCCAAGATCAGGTGGACGCCATTCCTTCAAACCTTTGGGAGCTGGGGTATCGATTCAAGCGGCCTTTCGTGACCGAAAACACCGTATATTTTCTGCCCAGAGGCCACAACACCGTACGGCAGCCGGGCAGCAGAAAGGGATATATGCACGGCGGCGTCACGCCGGAAGAAGTCATTGTGCCGACAGCGCTGTACAAAATGGTAAAAACGTCGTGGAAAAAGCCCGCCGTCCGATTTCTCAATATTGATCCCATCAAGGAAACCGGACGCGCCAAATTCTATATCCAAAGAATGATTACCTTGAAAATCGAGATTCAGAATCCGAATGCAACCCCTATGAGAATTGTTAGAGCCGGCGTTTTGTCTCCCGAGACCGATTTGAAGGGTTGCGAGCCCATCGAAGTGCCGGCGGGCAAGACCAATACTTTGGAATTGAGCTGCTATTTCAAGAAATCGGCGACCGGTGAAAAGAACCTGGAGATAGAACTTGTGTATGAGATCGCCGGCGAAGAACACATATTGCCGGTCATCCTGGAAAGCGAGTTCAAATCAGCCATGTCAAGCGGCTTTAGCCTGAAAGACCTTTAGCGGAGGCGGATAACCCCATGAAGTCATTCGAACAAAAAGCGAGAAACTACTATGGCGAAGTTGTGATCAACAAAGGTCTCATGGGCAAGGCCGGGTTCGGCGCTCGCGCCATTCCGGTTTATGTGGGCGAGTGGATCATCAGCCAGTTTATGGACGGCGACGACCTGACCGATGACGGCAGAAACGAAATTGTCAACACGGTGTCAAAGTTTCTGCCCCAAAAGGCGGATAAGAACACCATCCTGAATCGCCTCATGCAGCAGGAGGAGGTTCGAATCCTCGATGATTTCCGCGTCAACGTGAACCTGGACCGCCACGTTCACGAGCTGAGCATCCCTCTGCTGGACGTCAGCGGCGGAATGGTTCAAAAGGACATCATCGACGAAAACCCCATGTTGCTGAAAACAGGCATGTGGGGGTTGGGTTCTCTGCGATATGTGCCGCCCGATGGCGAAGATGTAAAGAAAGGGCAAATCTGGATGATCGATTTCAAGCCTTTTCAGACGCCGGGGGTCGATTTGGATTATTACAGAGACTCGCGACGACATTTCGATATCGATGAATGGATCGACCTTCTCGTTTCAAGTTGCCAATTCAACCCGGATGTCCACCGATTGCCTCAAAAGCTGTTGCTCCTCAGCCGAATCATCCCTTTGGTCGAACCGAGAGTGAACATTACCGAACTGGCCCCCAAGGGCACCGGGAAATCATTTGTTTTCGACAATATCAGCCGCTATGCGGCGGTCATTCCCGGCGGCAAACTCTCCGCCCCGGCCTTGTTTTTCAACAGCAACACAAAGCAGATCGGCCTGATTCCACGCTATGATGTCGTTGTTGTCGATGAAATCCAGAAGATCCATACCGATGCATCAGGCGAAGCCATGGCCGCTTTAAAAATGTACCTTGAAAGCGGTCGTTATCGCCGGGCGACGGGGGATCTCGGCACCTCCGAATCCGGGTTCGTGATGTTGGGGAACATAACCCTCGGAAACAACAAAATGCCCCTGTATGAGAGCGACGGCATATTCAAAGAACTCCCAAACGCTTTGCAGGAATCGGCGTTTATCGACCGAATCCATGGCCTCATCGAAGGGTGGTTCATGCCTCGGGTATCGAGAAACACCCCATCTCAAACCCTCGGGTTCAAGGGGGATTTTTTCAGCGAGGTGCTGCATGAACTCCGCGTCGATCTCAGATATGCCGATTATGTGTCCCAAAGCCTCCATTTGCCGCAATGCGAGGATATGCGCGACACCAAAGGCATCTCCAGACTGGCCGAAGGTTTTTTAAAATTGCTGTTTCCGGAC
>JADFCT010000348.1 GCA_017161665.1 Candidatus Sumerlaeota bacterium | reverse complement strand
CCTTATGCCTGCGGCATGACGAACTGGATCAGATCCGATCAGCCCTTCAGACCAGGCGCCATCTTCCCGGACCCCATCTCATGGTCGGCTTCAACCGGCGATTTTCGCCGTTTGCCAAGAAACTCAAGGAGAGCCTGCAAACCCTCCGCTCGCCCAAAAGCTTTATCATGACCGTCAATGCCGGCCAAATCCCCCCGGACCACTGGACACAGGACCCGGACATCGGAGGCGGCCGCATCATTGGGGAGGTCTGTCATTTCATCGATCTGTTGCGCTTTCTTGCCGGATGCCCCATCGCCCGGCATCATGTCGAGAAGATGGCGGGGGGCGCCGGGGATACCCTGACGGTCTCTTTCGGGTTCGAGGACGGCGCCATCGGGGCCATTCACTATTTCGCCAACGGTCACAAGTCGTTTCCAAAGGAGCGACTGGAGGTCTTTTGCGGCGGCGGGATTCTGGTTCTCGATAACTTCCGGCGACTGTCTGCCTTCGGCTGGCCGGGCTTTAAAGGGATGAAAACCTGGCGGCAGGACAAGGGGCATCGGGATGAGGTGGCCGCATTTATAGATGCCGTCGCCAATGGCGGCCCCGCCCCGATTCCGTTCGACGAGATCGACGAGGTGACCCGCGTGACGCTCGAACTGGCCCAAATCTGAGTGGACCCCCTGCGGCTGTGGCATACGGTCCGGCATCTCAAGCCGGTCCAGGTTTACTGGCGGCTCTGGCTTCGCCTGCATCGTCCCGGGGTTGATTTGTCGCCGGCTCCCGGCCTTCGGGAAGGTCGAGAGCCATGGCTCCGGCCCATGTCGCGGGACTCATCCTTTGATCCGCCCGATGGGTTTTGCTTCCTGAATGCGGCGCGTCGGGTCGCCGAACCGTCGGACTGGAATCATCCGGGGTGGGAAAAGCTCTGGCTGTACAACCTCCATTATTTCGACGATCTGAATGCTGCGGATGCCGGCCGGAAACGCGATGCCCACGCGGCGTTGATCCGCCGCTGGATCGCGGAAAACCCGGCCCCAAAGGGCAATGGCTGGGAGCCATACCCCCTTTCCCTTCGGATCGTCAACTGGATAAAATGGCTCCTTGCCGGCAACGCGCCGCCGGACGGCATGATCCATAGCCTGGCCGTCCAGACCCGCATTTTGCGGGGTCGGCTCGAATATCACCTTCTCGGCAACCATCTGTTCGCCAATGCAAAGGCGCTCTGTTTCAGCGGCCTGTTCTTTAAGGGCGCGGACGCGGACGGATGGCTTGAAAAAGGATGGACAATGGTCGAGCGCGAGCTGGCCGAGCAGATTCTTCCCGATGGGGGCCATTTTGAACGAAGCCCCATGTATCACGCTATTATCCTGGAGGATCTTCTGGACCTGATCAACATGGCCGAGGCGTTCCGACCGGAAATGGCCCATGGGCGCCGGGCTGCCGTGGCGGAATGGCGGGAAAAGGCCGGCGCCATGGCGCGGTGGCTGGGGGCCATGCGCCATCCGGACGGCGAGATCGTTCTGTTCAATGATGCGGCCTTCCGCATCGCCCCCGCTCCGGAGCGCATCAACGCCTATGGGCGGCGCCTGAGCGCGGCGGTTGTTGGTAATAGCGATGACGCCGTCACCCATTTTACGGATTCAGGGTATGTCCGCATCCAAAAAGGCCCGGCGGTGGCCTTTTTGGATGTTGCGCCGGTGGGTCCCGATTATCTTCCGGGACATGCCCATGCCGACACGCTGACCTTCGAGCTGTCGCTTTTCGGCCGCCGCGTGATTGTGGACACCGGCACCTCGGTTTATGGCGACGGACCTGAGCGTCTGCGGCAGCGGTCCACCGCCGCGCACAACACGGTGGTTATCGATGGGGAGAACTCCTCGGAGGTGTGGGGCGGGTTTCGGGTGGCCCGGCGGGCCAGGCCCCTTGATCTTGATGTCCGTGAGGACGCTGAGGAAATCCGAATCGCCTGCGCCCATGACGGCTATCGATGGCTGCCCGGAAGACCGACGCATCATCGCCGATGGCGCCTGTCGGATCGCGCCATGAGCATCACCGATACGGTCTCCGGCAATTTCAAAGGGGCGACGGCCAGATTTCATTTCCATCCGGATATCGCTCTTGAGCGTCATGGAGATAAATCCGGTCTGATGCGGCTGCCGGATGGAAGAAGATTGCCGTGGCGGGTGGAAGGCGGCAGGGAAGTTTCCATCTTGGCAACCACCTTTCATCCGGAATTTGGCCTCTCAATGCCGAATCACTGCCTTGAAATCCGGTTTTCAGATCAACAGATCAGAACGGAGTTCGGTTTTCAACCATGCACATCCTCTTCCTGACAGACAATTTCCCCCCCGAAGTCAACGCCCCGGCCAGCCGCACCTTTGAGCATTGCCGGGAATGGGCCAGGGCCGGGCATCAGATTACCGTCATCACCTGTGTTCCCAATTTTCCAAAAGGGGAAATCTATCCGGGCTATCAAAACCGAATCTTTCAGACAGAGCGGATGGAAGGCATCCGCGTGATCCGGGTCTGGAGCTATATCACTGCAAACGAGGGCTTCATCAAGCGGATTCTCGATTACAGCAGCTTCATGGCAGCGGCGGTTCTGGCCTCGGCTTTTGTGAAAAGCCCGGATATCATAATAGGCACGTCTCCCCATTTTTTCACGGCCTGCGGCGCCTTTTTGGCGAGCCGCATAAAAGGAGTTCCATTTGTGTTCGAGCTTCGGGATCTCTGGCCGGAATCCATCAAGGCGGTGGGAGCCATGCGCGATTCTCTGGTGATCCGCCTTCTGGAGCGGATCGAGATGTTTCTGTACAGACATGCGGCCATGATCGTATCTGTGACCCATTCCTTCAAGCGCATTCTCATCCGCCGCGGCATCGAAGCCGACAAGATCAAGGTAGTCATGAACGGGGCGGACCTATCAAGATTCAGGCCCATGCCCAAAGATCCTGAGCTGTCTGAGCGATACGGCTTGAAAGATAAGTTTGTGGTCGGCTACGTCGGCACTCATGGTATGGCCCATGCTCTTGATACAATCCTGATAGCAGCTAAACGGGCTGCAGATACAAATAGCGATGATTATCGATTCGTTTTCCTGGGAGATGGCGCAAGAAAAGAGGCGCTGAAAAGCCAGGCGACCTGCATGGGGCTTCGAAATGTCATCTTTCTCGATTCCGTGCCAAAGGCGGAAGTTGCCCGCTACTGGTCTTTGCTAGATGCAGCGGTCATTCACTTGCGGCGCACCCCGCTTTTCAGGACGGTGATTCCTTCCAAGCTGTTTGAATGCATGGGAATGGGTATACCGGTTCTGCATGGGGTGGCCGGGGAATCGGCCGAGATCGTTGAAAAAGAAGGTGTTGGGCTCATCTTTGCACCGGAAGACGCAGATGAGTTGTATGCGCAATTGTTGCGAATGAAAAATGATTCTTCATTATATGACCGATTGAAGCATTCATGCCTGAATGCGGTAGATCGGTATAATCGAACTGCGTTTGCCGGGCTTATGCTTCAACTGCTGCAATCGAAATAGGATGACTACTCTCATTACCATTTTCATTCTGTCGCTTTTTTTCTCCATGGTCTTAACCCCCCATGTCGGAAAATTGGCTATTCTGCTAGGCTGGGTGGATATCCCGAACGATCGGAAGGTCCACAAAGAGGCGATCCCCAGGGTCGGAGGCATTGCGATCTTTATCGCCTTTTTTCTGCCATTTGCGGTAAAATACGTTTACCCTACATCCGTTTTCGACCAACTTATCTGGAATCGCCAGATGGTAT
>JADFCT010000347.1:0-2500 GCA_017161665.1 Candidatus Sumerlaeota bacterium | reverse complement strand
CGCCCAGGGTCTGATTTCGTTCACCACGCGCCAGGCCGCTCAGTTCCACCGCCTTCAATTAGGCGACCTGGCGTCCTTCTTGCGCGAGATCCACAAAGTGGATATGTCCACATTTCACGGCTGCGGCGATGTGAACCGGAACGTGGCAGCCTGTCCCTGGGCCTCGATTTGCCCCCATCGGCGGATCGATGTCCTTCCTTACGCAAAAGCCACGTCGGACTTTATGAGCGCTTGTCGCGATCTGGACAATCTGCCCCGTAAATTCAAAATCACCTTCTCCGGCTGTTCCGGCGGGTGTGGTCAGCCGGACATCAACTGTGTCGGCGTCACGGCTGTGGTCCGCCGCGGAGCCGACGGCAGCGAGGAAGCCGGATTCCAGGTGCGCATCGGCGGCGGACTGGGCTGGGCGCCCTTTATCGCCTCCACGCTGTATACCTTTATCCCTCCTGAGGATATCGCCCGCGTCTGTCGCGCCGTCGCCATCTTCTTCCGCGAAAACGGCGACCGCATGATCCGCATGTTTGCCCGTCTGAAATTCGTCGTCCATCGAAAAGGCATGGACTGGTGCCGAGCGGAAATTGAGCGAATCCTGGACGAAGAGGGCGTGGATCACTCCCGGTTTGAAACGGCGCCGATTGAGGACATCGGCCCGGCCGTGCCCGATCGCCCCTTGCGCGCGACGGCGCCCCTGGACCGCAACGGACACGCCA
Source organism: Candidatus Sumerlaeota bacterium (assembly GCA_017161665.1). Classification (GTDB taxonomy): domain Bacteria; phylum Sumerlaeota; class Sumerlaeia; order JADFCT01; family JADFCT01; genus JADFCT01. The sequence continues at coordinate 1,790 of JADFCT010000347.1, read as the reverse complement.
TTGTGCGCATCAGGATCCCCAAGGGGGAACTGAAGGCCGACGCTCTGCATCGCATCGCAGAAATTTCCGAACGCTATGCGGACAAATTCATATACAGCACCAACCGTCAGAATCTGGAACTCCACGGCATCGCCCCACAACTCCGCGAAACAGTGGAACGGGAAATACAGACCCTCGATCTCAAAACAAGCGGTTTTTTCAGCCTGCAGGATGTGGTCAGCTGTGTCGGAACCACCTATTGTCCCCTGGCCGTTACGCGCACACACGACCTCTTCGACCGCCTCCAGCCTCTGGTTAACGACGACCGCTTCGCCGCGATCCGCGACCGGGCCCTCATCAATATCGCCGGTTGCCCCAACGCCTGTGGCCAATACCGAATCGCCGACATCGGTTTCCGGGGGATGCGCATCCGTGAACAACACGGCGCGGTGGAATCCTATCAGATCACTCTGGGCGGACAACTGGATCGCCTGGGCGATATCCTGGGCGAATATAAACTGGCCGACTGCATCCCCGTGACGGAGGCGGTCCTGAACGCCTTTATCGCCTCACGCGCCGACGCGCCGGAAGGCGAAACCCTGGCGGCTCATGTGGAACGGGTGGGAATCGGTCCCTATCAAACAGCCGTTGCGGCGCTGAATATCGCCTACGACAAGGCGCCAAACCCCACGGAATATTCGGTTCCCCTGGGCGATGGCGAAGCCGATCTGGACATGGCCACGATCGCCAAGGATGTCCCCTGTCAGAATGGCTGTCCCGCGCGGACCAATGTGCCGGAATATATCCGTCATATTGCCAAGGGCAATCCGCTGACCGCTCATCGGATCAATCAGGAATGCAACGTCCTGCCCGGCATCCTGGGGCGGATTTGTGTGCGCCCCTGTGAGGAGGACTGCCGCTATCAATGGACCAGCAGCCGCGGGCCGGTGCGCATCTGTCATCTCAAACGATTCGCCGCCGACACCAAAGCCGTCCCCAGCGCCCCTCTGCCTGCCTGGTTCGATGCCACAGGGCGAAAGGTGGCCGTCATCGGCGGCGGCCCGGCCGGTCTGGCCGCCGCCCGTGAACTGAAACGGTATGGCCACGCTGTCACCATTATTGAGCGGGCCCCCTATCTCGGCGGCCAGATCCGATCCGGCATCCCCGAGTTCCGTCTGCCCCGCGCCGTTCTGAACGAGGATATCGACGCCATCATCCACAGTGGCATCCAGGTGTCTCTCAACGAAACGGTGGACGCCGCGCGGCTGGAACAAATGGAAACGGAATACGACGCCGTGCTGGTCTCGATCGGCGCCAATCGCCCTCGCCGACTGAATCTCGAGGGCGCCGGGGGACTGGGAATCGAAGGACTCGAATTCATGCGAGCCTATAACGACGACGAAGCCGTGACGCCCACCGGCGATGTTCTCATTATCGGCGGCGGTTTCACGGCCGTCGATTGCGCCCGCGCCGCCCGACGCCTGATGGGACCGGAAGCCAATATTTCCATCATGTACCGGCGGGGCAAAGCCGAAATGGCCGCCACCGAAGAGGAGCATCGGGAACTCGAACAGGAAGGCGTCGCCGTGCAGACCCTGGTCACCCCGGCGCGCGCCATTATGGAAAACGGGAAACTGACAGCCGTCGTCTTCCGGCGCAACGTCCTCGGCGACCCCGGAGAAGACGGACGGGCCACCTTTATCGCCGTGGAAGACAGTGAGTTTTCTGTCCCTTGCGGAACCTTGATCGAAGCCATCGGCCAAACCCAGGAAACGGGCATCCTGCCGGAGGGGTACGCCGTCAACGGCGGA
>JADFCT010000346.1 GCA_017161665.1 Candidatus Sumerlaeota bacterium | reverse complement strand
GCCGAATCGGCCGGCTGATGTTACCGGCGTGACCTATCCTGCTTGGGTCAGCCTCGAACGTGAAGGCACCAGCCTGACGGCGAGCTATTCGTACGACGGCTCGACATGGGTTGAATACGGTGAAGTCGCCATCGACATGACCGAAACAGTCTTTGCCGGCTTTGCCTACACAACCAACAATGGCCACAGCTTCAGCGGTATCACCGAAGTGACCACAGTGACCATCACGGGCGCGACGGCTCCGGCCGCCACGCCGATTCCCGAACCCACACCGATCCCGGTGACACCGGATCCCACACCGTTGGCCGCTGGCTGGGCCAGCAGTGACATCGGCGCCGTGGGCGCGGTGGGTCGCGCCTTTGGCGACGAAACCACGATGACCGTGGTCGGCTCCGGCGCGGACATCTGGGGCAATGCGGACGAGTTCCACTATGCCTACAAGGCCGTGACCGGCGACTGCTCCATCTCCGTGCGCCTCAACAGCATGACCGAGGTTCACGACTGGGCCAAGGCCGGTCCGATGATTCGCGAAACCCTGGCCGCCAACTCGAAACACGTCATGCTTTCGGCTCGCACCTATCGTCAATCGGGCGGCGCGAACTCTGGCTTGATGCAGTTCTTCTGGCGTCAGGACACCGGCGGTGGCAGCGCGTCCGCTGACGTTTCGGCTCAACCGTATCCCTGGTACGGCAAGCTCGATCGCGTGGGCGACAACTTCATCGCTTCGTGGTCGGCTGACGGCGTCAGCTGGACCGAAGGCTCCAGCCACACCGTGACAATGAACGAGACGGTGCTGATCGGTTTGGCGACGTTGTCCCACGCCGATGGCACACTGGAATTCGTCGAGTTCTCGGATATCGTCGTGACAGGTACAAGCACATCCGTGCCGGAACTGCAACCAGCGCCGCAGTTGACGCCAGGCTCCATCGACTTCGGAACGGTCAACTACATGGCCGGCCCGCAAGTCATCACGGCGACACTGGTCAACACGAACAGCATCCTCGAGGTGGTCGACTCGGTCTCCATTGACAACGGTCTCTTCTCCATCGACAACGTCGTCCTCAACGGCGTCGAAACGGCTCCGGCCTTCGACCTCCGCGGCCCGCGTTACGATGTGGTTGAAATCACCGTCAGCGTGGATCCGTTCAACCTGCGTCCGGGCGTGACAGCCGGTACGCTCACCATCGGTGGTGTTCTGACAGCGAACGTCCAGATCGACATCCCGGCTCCGGCCGATGCCGACGGCGACGGTCGTATCGACGACTGCGAATCCGATGACATCATGGCCATTGCGGATCCGAATTCAGATGAGACCAACATCTATCTGCCGGATTCCGACGGTGACGGCCTCCTTGACGGTCAGGAAGACCTCATGGGCTGCTACCAGACGACCGACACGTTGGCTCTGACGCATCCGCGCATGGCTGACACGGATGGAGACGGCTTCGAAGACGGTATCGAACTCCTCATGGGGACCGATCCGCTCGATCCGGCCGATCCGGACACCAGCAACCCGCTGTACGCTGATGGCGACGGGGACGGCGTGCCGTTCCTCTTCGACTTCGACGATGCCAATCCGGATGTGGATGGTGACGGATTCTCTGACGGCTACGAATGGGCCATCGGCTCGGATATGAACGACGCCAACGTCGTACCGCCTCTGGCCGATGTGAACGGCGACGGCTCTGTCAACAACGTGGACGCCATCATGCTGTTCAACATGGTCCTGGGCTTCGATGTGGACCTCGATCCCTCCGTGGCGGATGTGGATCGCAACGGCTACATCAACAACCTCGACGCCATCGTGATCTTCTACTGGTCCCTTGGCAATGTGCCGGTTCTCCCGTTGATGTAAGTCAACGGACGCATCGGATACCCGAACGGGTAAACAAGCGAACACCCCCGCCAACTGGCGGGGGTGTTCGTTTTTAATGGATCGGAAAAAAGGGGGGAGGGGAGAGAAATGATTGAAAAATATACAAAATACAATTCCATCGCATCGGAGGGATTTGGCCGATCCTTACCGATTACAACCAAGGATTAAACATGATTTTAGCTGGAGAAACTCTCCGAAATCGCCATGATTTCGCTCCGAAATCTTGAAAAGCGACACCGGTCATTGTTTGGGGACGGTGTGGTTTTTGGAACGATGATGTAAGAATTACAATTTACCGGACTTTGGCGAAATTCGCCAAGTCTCGCTCCCCGTTTCTTGAAATGGAAGACGTTGAGATATATGGCTTTACGCCGTTTTCTTTGATTTAACGAAATTGGATTGTTTCTTGCTAAGATCAACGGTGAGTTCTTTGGGGGGCGAGGCGGTGGACGGACAACCCGGAGCGGCAGCGAGGCATTGGTTCAAAACCACAGACAAAGGGCGTCATCATGGTCGAATTTGAACAGAATGGTTCCGTGCGCTTTCAATTCAAGAAGCCCGGCAGGGGAGGGCGTTTATACCTGGTGGGCGATTTCAACAACTGGGATGAAACATCCCATCCCATGAAGAAAACAGAGAAGGGCCAATGGGAATTGGACGTGCGCCTCAGAGCCGGAGCCTATTGCTTCCTCTACCGCGATGAGAACAGCTGGTATGTGGATAGCGAGTCGCCTTATGTCGATAATCCATGGGGATCGGAATATTCCGTGGTCCGTGTGCCGCAAAAATCGGAAACTGATAATCCTCCACCGTCTTCCCCCAAGGAATAACCGTCCCCATCATCGGACAACACCATCCGGGAAATCCACCGACCCCACACGGATTTCCCGGATGTGTTTTTAATCTAAGTTCGATTGTCCAAAACGCGATAGCCAATGTCCCGGCGATAAACCATGTCCTTAAATCCAACCTGCGCAAAGATGCCATGGCACATCTCGCGGGCGGCGCGCAGGTCATCGGCTCGCGCCGTCGCGTTCAGGACGCGGCCGCCGGCTGTGACGACTTTGCCGTCCTGGAGGGTCGTGCCGGCATGGAAAAGCAGACGGTTCGGCGTTTCGGCCCACTGGTCCAGTCCCAGGATTTCCAGCCCCTTTTCATAAGCGTCGGGATAGCCCTTTGCCGCGCCCACCACGGTGATGGCAAAGCCGGGTTTCCAGCGCAGGTGGAGTTGATCCAGTGTCCCATCAATCACGGCGTCCATCACATCGGCCAGATCGTTTTCCAGGAGCGGGAGGACCACCTGCGTTTCGGGATCGCCGAAGCGGCAGTTGAATTCGATGACTTTGGGGCCGTCCCGGGTGATCATCAGGCCGGCATAGAGGACCCCTTTATATTCAATCCCGCGCCGGATCAGCTCGTCCACGGTGGGTCTCAGGATTGTGTCCATGATGACCTGTGACAGCTCGGGCGTCACAATGGGGGCGGGGGCATAGGCGCCCATGCCGCCCGTGTTGGGGCCGGTGTCGCCAGGACCGATGGGCTTGTGATCCTGCGCGGCGATGAGGGGGAGAATGTTCTTCCCGTCCACCAAGGCAAGAACCGACGCCTCCGGGCCTTCGAGAAATTCCTCGATCAGCACGCCCGCCGAGGGATCGCCAAAGACGCGGTCTTCAAAAATCCGTCGCAACTGTTCATGGGCGCTTTCGCGGTCCGGATGAATGCTCACGCCCTTGCCCGCTGCCAGGGCGTCGTATTTCAGGACCACGGGCACGGTGTCATCGGCGACGGCGGCCAGCGCCGCGTCCAGGTCGGTGTATAAGGCGGCCCCACCCGTGGGAACGCCGGCGGCCTGGAGAATGTCTTTGGCGAAGGCCTTGCTGGCTTCCAGCCTGGCGCCGGCCTGGCGGGGGCCG
>JADFCT010000345.1 GCA_017161665.1 Candidatus Sumerlaeota bacterium | reverse complement strand
CAGCAGCAGCCGCTCCAGCTTGTGCTTGTTCAACAGCGTCTTGGCCTCGGCCGGCGTGGTGCCATCCGGCATGGTCACAAGGCGCTCGCGCGGCGTCATGATCTCGCATGGGATGGATGAATTCATTGAGGCCCGGCTGAGCGACCTCCGTGTTCTGATCAAAAAGGGAATGCGTGGCCGCATCAAACAGGCCCTGATCAAGATCGGTTTTCCCGTCGAGGACTTGGCGGGCTATACCGATGGACGCGATCTGGACATCCAACTGCGGGACATGACCCTCACCAGCAAACGGGAATTTTACCTGCGGGACTATCAGCGCGACGCGGTTGAGATCTTTTATGCCGGCGGCCGCTCCAGCGGCGGTTCCGGCGTTCTGGTGCTCCCATGCGGCGCCGGCAAGACCGTGATCGGCATTGGCTCCATGGGGCAGATCCGTCAGGACACCCTGATCCTCACCACCAACATCACCGCCGTCCGGCAGTGGAAATCGGAACTCATCGACAAAACGAACCTGACCGAAGACCAGGTGGGCGAATATAGCGGGGACGTCAAGGAAGCGGATCGCATCGAGCAACGCGAACGGCCCGTCGTGGTGACGACGTATCAGATGATGACCTATCGCAAGAACAAAACGGCGCCCTTCGAGCACATGGAGTTATTCCAGCACGGGCGATGGGGCCTGATCATCTATGATGAGGTCCACCTGCTGCCTGCGCCGGTCTTCCGCGCCGTGGCCGAGATTCAGGCCAAACGCCGTCTGGGCCTGACAGCGACCCTCGTCCGCGAAGACGGCCAGGAAGACGATGTCTTCAGTCTGATTGGTCCCAAGAAATATGATGTCCCCTGGAAAACACTGGAACGTCAGGGCTGGATTGCCACCGCCACCTGCTATGAAAAGCGTGTGATGCTGCCCGAGGACTTGCGGGCCAAATACGCCGTGGCGGACACCAAAGCCAAGTTCCGTATCGCCTCGGAAAACCCGCGGAAATTCGATATTGTCCAGCAGCTGATCGACAAACATCAGGGGGAAAACATTCTGATCATCGGCCAGTATCTGGATCAGTTACATGCCCTTCAGGAACGCTTTGGCGCGCCCATTATCACCGGCAAGACCCCCAACGAGGAGCGCCAGGAATTATACGCCGCCTTCAAGACGGGGAAGGAAAAGATTCTGATCGTGTCCAAGGTCGCCAACTTCGCCATCGACCTGCCCGACGCCAGCGTCGCCATTCAGGTTTCGGGGACCTTCGGCTCCCGTCAGGAAGAGGCTCAGCGCCTGGGCCGTCTCCTGCGGCCCAAAAGCGAAGGGAATCAGGCCCACTTCTATTCCGTTGTCACCAAAGACAGCAAGGATCAGGATTTTGCGGCGAACCGCCAAAGATTCTTGACAGAACAGGGCTATAAGTATGAAATAGAGGTCGTGAATTTTAACGAGGACGGCGCGTAACCCCTCCCCCCGGAGGATGGCGCGCTCAAAGACAGAAAAAGAATCCAGTTCTTTACGGCAGATCAATACACTATGAAACTCAAATCTATTCTCAAGTGTCAACCCACGGAAATTCTGGAATCGATTGTGGCCTATTGGGAAATACAGCCCCTCGAAAAACCCCGGGAGAGCGAGGAGCAGTGGAAGGCCCAGTTGGTTGAGTTCCTCTATCCCCGTCTCCAGATGGCGCCGTATTTCCGCGTCGCCTTTGATCGGTTATCCGACGATGAAAAGGAACTGCTCTACTTCCTGGCCATCCACGGCGGCGACCTGACCAAAGAGGAAGTGGTCGTTCGCCAGTTCGCCGGCAAAGCCCGTGAAATGAACGCCATGGTCAAGGATTTGACCAGCAAGGGATTCTGCTTCATCGATGACCTGCGTAACGAGCCGGAAAATATGGTCCTGGTCGGCGTGCCGGAGCCGTTTCTCCGGTTCATCGAATTGCCCCCCTATTGGGAGGGGTATCTGGGCAACCTGCTCAAGGACGTGCCCACCCAACAATTGAGCAACATCGCCACTCGGGGATTGAAACTCAATCTCGATTCCTTCAAGCGGCATTACATTCTCAATCGTGTGCGGTCTTATTTGCTCAATCCCCGGAACCTGCGTTCCTACATCGCCAATCTCCCGGACAATGAACGCGAATTATTCCGAATGTTGATTGAGCGCAAGGGCGTGTGTGTCTTCCGCGACCTGTTGGACGCGGGAATGCAAAAACGCTATGACCATGCCAAAGCGGAATATGTCAACAACCTGCTGAACACCAGCGGTCTCGTTTTCACGGTGACGACCGGTGAGAACAAATACAACAACCTGTTGATGACGCCGCGCGATCTGTATCATATCATCGCCAGCCAGTTTGTGGACGACAACCGGTCTCTCAAAGAACTGGACACCGTCTCGCTCCTGGATCACGATGACCAGCCCAATATCCTGTTGGAAAACACCCATGCCATTTTGCGCGACGTGGTGGTCTTTGCCTCGTATGTCAACCGCAACACGGTTCGCCCGCTGAGCAACGGCGGCATTGGGAAAAATGATCTCAAGAAAATCCTTCCGCTCCTGAGCGCCAACAAAACGGTCAAATATGCGGCCTTTCTTGGCCTGTTCCTGGTCAAGAAAAAATTGCTGGTGCCTGTGGGCAAAGCCTGGCGCGTTTCGAACAGCTTTGTCCGCTGGTTGGACGACGGTATCCGGTGCTATCAGGATATTTACGCCTTCTGGCTGAATACGAACGACTGGAACGAAGAATACGTTGATGGCGACGTGGCCCATTCCGAAGCCCCCACTGCCGCGTTGATGAACATGCCCGAGCTGCGCCGGCTGATTATCCAAAACATCGCCGCCATCCCGCACAGCCACTGGATCAATCTACAGGCCTTCGCCGATAATATCGCGCCGCAGGCCGAGATGAACATTCCGCGCCATTCGGCCTCACCGGTTCAGGAAAAATTTCGCCGTCATATCCGGCTGATCGTCGAATCCTCCGTGGTCGAATGCCTGTACTGGTTGGGAATCGCCCGCCTGGGCCTCTACCACGCCGGCGCCCTTCAGGTCCTGGGCTCCCGGAAAATGCCGGGCGAAAAGGCCCCCCGCCGGTTGGGACGAAAGCCGGTGTCCGCAATCGATGATTTGCGGTGCTTCTTCAAACTGACGGCGCTGGGCCATCATATCGTCAGCGGTCCCTTTACCGATCCGCCCGCCCTGTTCGAAGAGCGGGGCGCCGAAGCCTTCACCATGCAGTACACGGCCGACAAGTTCACGATCCAGCCCAACTTGGACATCCTGGCCCCGCCGGATCTGAAATTGCGCCTCTTCTATCATCTGAACGAAATCGCCGACATCCGCACGGTGGACGTGATGTCCACCTTCTCCATCAGCAAAGAATCGCTCCGCGAAGCCATGGACAAAGGCATCCGCAGCGAGGATCTGGTCCATTTCATCCAGGAACACTCCTACGCCGGAATGCCCGACACCGTTCGCCACCTCATCACCGAATGCAGCGAAAAACATGGCGAAGTCGATCTGGCCTTTTGTGGTGGGTATATCTCGGTGGACGATCCCGTGGTCATGGAGGCCCTGCGCAAACAAAAACGCCTTCAGGAATATGTCAAAGCCTACTATGGCGATGACCTGATCCTGTTGATTCCCAATGTGGACCTTCGCAAAGTGGCCCGCGAATTGCAGCATTCCGGCTATATGCCACAGATCGACGCCGAAAATGTTCAAATGACCGAAGAGGACCGCTTTACGCTGTCCCTGGCCACGGAGGAACTCTATACCCTGATCTCCATCTTGCGCTATAACCTGCTGAT
>JADFCT010000344.1 GCA_017161665.1 Candidatus Sumerlaeota bacterium | reverse complement strand
GGCGCCCCGTCCCGCGGGCGCCTTCTGGGTGAGTTATTGATCAAATGATGGATACCCGAAAAGCCTATCGGCGGATCCCTTCGGAGGCGTTCATGGGATTTACCCTGATCGAACTCCTGATCGTTATCGCCATCATTGCCGTGCTGTCCATGATTGGCATGGTCAATTTCCGCGAGGCCCACAATCGGGCCTTGACCGTTCAATGCGTCGGGAATCTTCGCGCCATCGGCGATGCCTTGATCCGCTATCAGATTGATGAAGGCGTCTTCCCGCCCGCTGATGGCGTGGCTGGTCCCGAAGAGAGCCAGGATCGCACGGTGTACGGCGACGGGCCGGCGGCCAATGGTTTCTGGTCCGCGCCGCCCAACTCGCTGGTCCATCTGGGATATCTGACCCGCCGAGACATCCTGTTTTGCCCAACTCTGTCGCGATCCCATCCCGACCGACGCGAAAATCTGCGATATGCCTATAACGCCTCCGCTGTGGACAGCGGGGGATTTGGCGGCGGCCAGGGGCGAATTGATGGCGTGGGCGCCACGGGGGAAAAACTCTGGATCTGCCGCTGTCTCCACCTCAACCACCGGGGGAATCGACCCGATCGCTACCTCCCATTTCCCCATGGGCGCCCGCCGGAACCCGGTCGGAATCTCTGGGGCGAAGAAAATGTGTTATGGAACAATGGCGTGGTATCCTTGGAGCCGGGCGCCAGTCCGTGACGTGATGCCCGGATGCTGGATCTTTGCTGTTGCGTTGACAGGGGGGCGCTCGTCACAATTGCGCCGTCATGTGATACGGATCTGAACGAAGGAACGCGCCATGAGCTTCAAGATTGCTCCCGCCAATCGTAAAGGTTTTTTCACGATTTTGATTTGCGATGCCCTCGCCCTTCTGGCGGCGATCTATTATCATACCCGTCAGCCCGGGAAACGGGGAACCGCGTCGGTCGTGCGGCGCACACGCAAGACCGCCTGGGGCTTTTTCGGCTTCATGGGCCTTGTGACCATTCTTTATGCCGTCGCTTCCCGGGAGCGGGAGGACAGCGGCGAGGATGACACCATTCGTGGCCTGCCACCGGACCGTCAATAGCGCCCGTTATTCCCCCTCCCTGCCATTCAATTCGGATCTTAGGCTTTACAGTTGTGAATCCGCGACCTATAATTAATCCAGATTAATTAAATGGAACGGTTGTCTTTCGATTTTTTAATCGTTTCGGCCGAATTCTTTGAGCAGGGCGAGTAACGCTGGATGATTATAGCCTCTTCAGAAATTGAGAATCTTTACCACAACTACCAGAAGGCCTCCAAAGCGATCGAAGAACGCAACGGAGCCTTGGCGGCGCGCTATTTGCATCAGGCGCTCAAGGATCTCGAAAAAAACGAATCCGCTTTGGATCCCAATTTCTATCCGACCATGCTGTTTCATTGGGCCGACTTGTTCTGGTCCATTGAGCGGCCGGATCTGGTGCTTGAGGTCTATGACCAGGTCGAGCAGGGATTGCCCGGCGACCCGCAGATCGCGCTGCATCGCGCCATTGCCCTTTTTCATCTGGCCCGATTTGACGAAGCCCATGATTTGTTGTCCGAATTGGAAGACCGGGGGTATCCCGCGGCGGATCTGCATTTCTTCCTCGGATGTCTGACCGAACGGACGGGACGGGATGCCACGGCGCAGTCTCATTTCCGGCGGGCGGCGACGTTGGAGCCCGAACGCTATGCGATTCCATTTGAGCAGGACAAGAAGAACGTCCGCGAGACCATGAAGCGGTTAATGGACCGAATCACCGGGCCGCTCCGGTCGTCGTTCCAGGGCGCCCGGCTGATCTTTGATTCCTTGCCCACCGAGGAACAACTCAGCACGGCCAAGCCCCGGTTGGATCCCCTGGCGCTGACCATGCTCGACATGGACCAGCCACCGGAACGGTCGCGGCGTCCGCATGTCCGATCAGTCCATTTGTTTATGAAAAACATCGAAAAAGCCGTGGCGAATAGTGAGGAACTGGAGGAGCGGTTAGGGGAAGCGTTGGCTCGGACATTGAGCCAAGCGACGGAGAGGAACGAAGACGAACTGCGGACGATGCTGACCGCCAAAAGCAAGAAAGGCGATCAGACCCCCTTTTGATCAAACCGCGTAAGTGGCCGGAACCGGCCGGTTTGGGACAATAAAAAGCCTTTGCGTTTGTTCGGGGGGCGCCCTAGAGTTTTTCGCTTACGGCTGCTTTTTATTTCTGGATTTCAGGAGTTCCTTATCGTGGCCATCAACGCGCCAGTCGCCAAACCGGTTTTCGATCAAGAGACTTTCGGATTTCTTACACTGGGTGTGGGCTCCTTTTTTACGACGGAATTTTATCATACGTCTCTGCTGATGGTGTCGGGAGCCACCTGTGTCCAGATTGATCTGCCGACCCCCTATTGTCGAATTCTGGCCGAAGCGACGCAAGCCGTTGGGCTGAATCTTCAGATCCAGGATATTGACCATTTCATCTGCACGCATGTCCACGGTGACCACTCCAATGGTTGCGAGGACGTGGCGCTCTATAAGTATTTTATTCAGGGCGTCCGCCCGAATTTATTCACACTGCCCGAAGTCAGTGGTCCCCTGTGGGATAAAAAACTCGCCGCGTCTTTGGGGATTTTGACGGATGATGAAGGGCTGCCCACCGGGCAAACCACCCTTGAGACTTTTTTTCAGGTTCAGCATATCACCCCCGAGACGCCCGTACGCTGGGGCGATGTAACCATGACCATTCGCCGAACCCGCCATGCGGTCCCGTGTTTCGCCATGATCTTTGAACGGGGCGGGCGACGGTTGGGGTATAGTTGTGATACGGTTTTTGATCCCGAACTGATCGATTGGCTGAGCCCATGTGATTTGATTTTCCATGAGACCACATCCGCCGGCCCCCATACCCCCCTGGAAAGGCTCCTGGAGTTGGATGAATCCATCAAACGCAAAATGGTCCTGATTCACCTGAGCGATCATTTCCAATGTGACGACCCCCACATGGGTGTCGCCGTCCAGGGCGCTTTCTATTCAGTGTAATCCAAAGGAACCGACGAATGAGTGATTCGGATGGGGCGCGGCCCGTGTATGGCGAGCCGAAGCCCGGTGTGATCTATGAAGAGCGGCCGGCGGTTTATGGCATTGCTTTCGATGCGCAGGGGCGCGTGGCGACCACGCGCGATCCGTTCGGTGATTTTCTGCCCGGCGGCGGCAAAGAGCCGGGAGAGTCAGATGAAGAAACTTTGAAGCGAGAGGTGATGGAAGAATTGGGGTGGGAACTCGAGCTCGGGCCGCGCCTGAATGGCTCGGATAGTTTTCATTATTCCCCCCGCTATCAGAAACACTTTCGGGCCATGGCCGAGTATTTTATCATCACCCAATGGCGCAAGACCGGCGCGCCGATTGAAGCGGATCATGAATTGGTCTGGCTGAAACCGGATGAAGTGGAACAACAATACTTTCATGCCCATCAAATCCAGGCTGTCCGTGAGGCGTTGGCTCGGCGGCCATGACCGTTGGCGCTGTCCATATAAATGGACACAACAAATGCTGAAAATGCCGTCGCGACACGCCGCGATGGATTCATTCAAACGCCAAGGCGCAAAGACGCGAAGCACGCCGGGGCGTGGCGCCGCCGACGCCCGTCCGCCTGCGACTCTAAATTTTGAAGAGTTGCCCATGAGCGCCCTTCGGCGCTCTCAACAAATGATGAAAATGGTGTCGGGGCCCAGCGCGATAGATTCTTTTTCAAACGCCAAGGCGCGAAGACGCGAAGACGCAAGGCGCCCCACAGGGCGCGGCGCCGATACCCTATAGGGC
>JADFCT010000343.1 GCA_017161665.1 Candidatus Sumerlaeota bacterium | reverse complement strand
CTGGGGGGAATACCCTCCAGCTTGCGCCGTTGATCCGACCCTTTCGGCGTCTGCCCCCTCCCCTTCCTCGGCGGTCGGTCGGGCCGTCTCCTGGGCCTCCGTCTGGATTTGGGCCTTGGCTTCCAGTTCATACTGCGCGGCCTGGTTATAGACCACCCGGTCCTGTCCCGACGGCTGAGCCGGCGCCATGGCGGCGCGCTTGATGGTCTGCATTTTCCAGACCGTGGCCTGCGGATCATTGGGCACAGGGGACAGATCGATGGACACTTCTCCGTCCGTCGCATAGCGCTGATGGTCCGGGCCGGTTGTAAAGGAATACGACGGGGGGCCCGCATACGAGCCGGCGGCTCGTTTATGGGCCTGTTCGTGAGCGCGGACTTCATTATCCCGCTGTTCCAAGTCCTGGACTTCCTTCACTTCTTCTGCAGTCAATTCGGATTGAGCGGGATCCTCTGTTGGAGGGGGGGCGGTCTCTTCCGCCGGCGCTTCGGTTTCCGCCGCTTCGGCGCCTCGCCCATCGGTCGGGCCCATGGCCTCCGAGCGGGCGGCGCCAGCAACCGGTCGCGCCGCGCCGGGCAAATCCGGCGCCGCCGCTGGGGGAGTCTCATACAACGCTCGCCCGGTTTCGCTGATCGAAACCGCATAGGCCGGGCCGGAAGATGACGAAGGAGGGGGGACGCTTTCCGGCAAAACGGTCGAGGGCGGTCGGCGAAGGGGGACCGTCGAAACCACTTGATGATCGGGATACGAGACTGACTCAATCATGATTTGAACCGTCACACACTGAAATGGCGCTCGGACGCCTGAAAAAGATCCGAGCGCTCAGGGATCTGGCTCACCGAGGGGCCAGGGGATCCTCGGCGGAGGAATCATCCGTCGGATTGGCCGCCAGCTGTTGACGCGCCGGCGCCTCTTCGGGTTCGTCAGCCGGAACCGGCTCCGGAGCGCTCGATTGCGACTCGGTCGGGCCCGTGTCCTGTGCCGTCGCGGTCTGTTGGACGGGGCCGGCGGATTGCGCTTCGCCGGTGTACAAAGCCTGCGCTTCACGGCTCACATTGACTTCAAAAGCGGGGCCAAAGGGAGAGACTTCTCTCTCCGGCGGCGCCGACGGCGTGCGAACCGGTTGCGGCGAATTAACCTGCTCGGTTTGGACCTGTTGAGAAATCAAGGTCGGATCGGTAGATGCGCCCACGGTCATATCCATTGTTTACTCTCCTGCTCCTGCAAAAAAAATGAAAAAATGAAAGCGAACAAGACGACGCCCTCATCTTTAACATCGACACAATAGGGGGGAACTTGAGCGATGAATTCATTAAATAATAAAACGCTTCCGGGCTTTTGTCACATGACCGGCTTCAAAAGGGCCGTGTTCGACAATTTGAAATCGCTGACGGACGGCCGTCGGCGCCGTCACGCTTTTTGCGCGCTGCGCGGCAAAAAGCCCGCCAGCGCCTCATTTGCGCTTCATCAGACCCAGGGCTCCGCTCCCTATCGGTCGCTCCACCCTGGGCTAAAATGTGCCGCCCCTATCGGGGCTTGGCGGATGTTTGGCTCCTGAGTTACGGGCCTTATCGGACAGCGGCGCCGCGCCCCAGCGGGACTTGAACGACAGGGCGCCCAACGAGATCTATGTTATGCCACCCGCCTATGCTTCGTCTTCGTCTTCGTCCTCGCCCTCATCATCATCATATTCTTCTTCATCTTCTTCTTCCCACTTCGCCGTCGCTGCGGTTGTGGCATCCCAATCCCCGCTGTTGATCTGATTGAATTCCTCAACCGTCAAATCGTCTTTCTTGAAATCCAGCGTAGCCAGGCCCAGGACGAAATCGAAGATTTCAGACGGATCGACATAGGCGCGCACCGTGAAACCATGATGGAGCAGGAAGGGTTCGCACACGGCGACTTCGGCGCCTATGGTCTCCCAATACTGCCATCCGCGCGGGAAGGCCGGCCCGCCGCCCCAGAACTCCTCGCCGCTCATGGACAAATCCTTGGCCGGGAAATCCAGCCAGTCCATGGCGTCCGACGCCATGCGGTCTTCCCAGAGGGAACCGGTTTTCTTGAAATAGTTTTCCGAGCCCTTTTCGTAATTCTGGTCAATTTTCACGTATTGATCAAAAAGCAGAACCGCCGACCGGTCGCGGCTTTCCTTGCCGGCAAAGGCCCCGCGTCCATCCCATTCGGCGGAGTACCCTTCGTAGGTCAGGTACCCAATCGGAATAAAATCCGTCACCTGCGCATAGACGCCCAGCGCGGAGGGCAGATAGCCAAACCGGGGATTCTCGGCCGTAACGCCAATGCCCAGTTGACCGATATCGGCAAAGTCATCCCATCGACTGCGAGAATACTGACAACCGCTCACCGTCAACATGAGTGTGAGGACCGCCATCGTCCAAATACCTGCGCGCGCCAAACGTGTGTGGCCCGTCATGGTTCCAAGCCTCCAGTGATCAAGGTTTGCAACCGTGCCAGGGGGGCGACGGTCAGGGGCGCTCTGAAGCCGATTCAACGTTTCGAGGGCGGACTCGTCAAGACAACCCGCCTCAATGCTGGGCAAAGCATGGATGAAATCGCCGTCGCCGTCAAGATAACTTTGTGGCGTTGATGGACGGCTTACTTTGCATCAAGCGATGGCGCCGTCCAAAGGTCGGAAGCCTCCAGGGCCTGAATGATCTCCCGAAGGACCTCTTCCCGAGAACGGGAAGCGTCGATGGGGATCCAACCGTCTCCGCCGAAACTCTGATAATTGGCGCGGACCGTTTCGAGAAACTCCCGACGCTCGAAGAGGTTGGGCGTCTCACCACGGCCCGAGCGGATGCGCTCGATGGACGCCTCAGGCGCCAGGTCCAGATAGAGGACTCGATCGGGGATCGGCGCGAAAGCCTCGTTAGCCCGCCGGATTTGATCCATATCCAGTCCCCGGGCGCCCTGGTAGGCCATGGTGGAAAAATAATACCGGTCCAGCAACACGATGTCCCCCCGCTCCAGCGCCGGGCGAATGTTCCGCGCCACGTCTTCAACGCGATCCAGCCGAAACAGTTCACACTCCTCTTCGGCGCTGATTCCATCCAGACCCGCCGTGGCCAGCTGGCGAATACGTCGCCCATGCGGACCATCCGTCGGTTCACGCAACAGGGTGACCGAATAGCCATGGCCCGTCAGGTAGTCAGCCAGCCCTTTGATCTGTGTGCTTTTGCCGGTTCCGTCGATGCCTTCAAAGACGATCAACTTTCCGTAGGTGGATGGATGGGTAGGAGTCATAATTGTTCTCAAATCTAAATCGTATCGAATGAACATTTGGGAGAGTCTGTAGGCTCAAGTCAGAACAGCATTTGTAAATGTCGGTTCAATATGTAATTGTGCGATCACGCTTATAAAGATTTTAATAATCTTCTAACTTTTTCAATTAGTGCAAGCCAATAAGATTTCAAAGGGTTAGGTGTTTTTGGAAAGTTTATTCCTGTAATTTGAGCAATCGAAACTTGCGCGCAAAAGACGCATATGTCCCATTTCCCCTTCACACTATTCGCTATTTCTTTAAGATGAGGGATTGCTCTATCATCTCCCAATTTACCTAAGAGCATAATCGCGCCAACCTTAGGGTCCGTGCATAAATAACATTTACACTCTGTGTTTCCTACTTCTTCTTATAGTATAATTCCATTCGCCATGAAATTCATGTTTTTGAATGTTTACTTGTCTCAATTCGGCATCGTTTACCTTTATGCCCTTTTCGTAGTAATTTTCATCAACTTCAGACTGGACAATATGTCCCGCTTCTGTCGTTGTTGAACTGATTAATTGAACAACTGTTTCTAGAT
>JADFCT010000342.1 GCA_017161665.1 Candidatus Sumerlaeota bacterium | reverse complement strand
GAGCCAGGGGATTCAGCCCCCGCCGCATGGGCAGCGCCTCCATCGGATAGCCCAGCGACTGCAGAACCGGCGTAAAAACGCTCGGCGCGCACCCCACACGCGTATCAATCCCCTCCACCCGAAACCGATCGATGATGGGACGCATGAAGGTGCGCGCCGTAAACTCAACCGAACACAATTGAAGCCCCCGCAAAGGCCGGGGTCCCGTCGGCCGAATCGCCATGATGTCCCCCCCTAATTCTGAGGGATCCAGATGCGCATATTGGGCGCGGGATTGCGCCCGGAGGGAAATCGGTTCGCCGCGCGCAACTGAGCGGTCGAAATCCCATGGACGCGCGCGATCGACTCCACCGTATCACCGGCCTTGACGGTATAATAAATCCCCTTTGGCTCCGACGGCGCGGTTGAGGCCGTGGCGGGAGCCGTTCCCGCATTGCCCGTCGCCGTGGAAGGACCGGAAACGGCCGGAGTCTTGGTGGCCGGCGCCTTGGTCGCTTCGGCGGCGGCCGCTTTGGCCTCTTTCAATGCCGTTTGCAGGGCGACCACTTGCGTTTTCAACTGATCGACGTCCACCTTCACCGCCCGCAACTCCGCCAATTCCTTGCGCAACGCGCTCAATTCCGTCTGGACCTTCGGGTCGGGCGCCGCCGGCGCCGGCGCCACCAGATCCGTCTGAAGCTTCGAAATATGCTCCGCATGTTGCCCCAGCATGTTCTTATTGTCTTTAACCTGACTGTGCAGCGCTTTGATATCCTCATCCAGCTGATCGTCCTTGTCCATCAAACGCATGACGATCGCATGATTCTCATCCACCGGTTCCTGACATCCGGTGAGAAACACCACTGAAAGAAAGCCGGCCGAAGCCAACAAGAACCAACGACGAGCGAGAACAGAAAATAAACGAACCATGAGTTCGCGGCTCCTTTCCATTGAGTCAATATCCCGACCGGACCCTGTCCGGCGCGAGCTTTGCCTGCGCAAAGTAGAAAAAATTAGAACACCCTCCGGCGTCACAAGGCAACCGCGAAATCCGGAAGGCCAGGGGAAAGGAAAGCCGTGAAACAAGGGGGGACGCCCCCCAAAAGGTTCCAACACCAAGCCCACAAGGCCTTGAGGCGTCAAAGCCCCTCGCGGGCCGTTTCAGAGGATCGACACACCCGATCAGACGGAATGAAACACGTCCACTCAGTCCGCTCCCGTGAGCAAGGGGACTCTTTTTTTTCGTCTGTCTGAGATGACGCGTCGGACGGTCCGTTGACCGGGCGGCCGTATTCTTCATAGAGGCGGCGGGCGGCGGGGTGGACGGTCAGCGTCATGGCCTCACCGCGGTCGAGGGCGTCGTCGAGTTGGGCATAATAGAAGGCCGCCAGACGAGGCTGGTCGGTGGCCTGGGCGCAGGCCCCGAGGAGATAGTGCGCATCGGGATTGTTCGGCTCGCGCTCATAGAGGCGCCGGGCGATTTCTCGCGCCGGTTCATATCGCCCCGCTCCATAATGGGCCGCCGCCAGTCGCGTCAGGGCGCTCGGTTCACCGGGTCGCAGGCGCAGGGCGTCTTCCAGGAGGATAATTTGTTCGTCCCTTTTGCCGAGCGCTTCGGCGATGCGGGCCTGGAGTCGGCGCAGGGCCACGGAGTCGGCCCCGCGCGCGGCCGCTTTCGCCTCGGCCTCGGCGTCTTCGTATCGGCCGAGGGAGAACAGTTCCTGCGCCCGCTGGCGTCGGGCCTTGCCGAGGTGGGGATTGAAGGACAAGGCCCTTTCCAAAGCAGCAAGCCGTTCGGCCGGCGCCTCCAATTCCCGCGCCCGTCGCCAGTAGCGCTCGGCCGCCATCTGATGCCCCCACTGCCACAGCAGCCCCCCGCCGACAACCACCAGCGTGACAGCCAGCACGACGCGCGCCTTGGAGATGGATGCGAAAGGGTGATCGAAAAAACGCAATGGACCGAGTGGGAGTCTCACTCCCCCACACCCCCTATTATCAGATCAAACGAATCGGCGTCATCGGCGCAATCGGCGGCAGCGGTTACGCCTCAAAGCAACCCGTGACGCTCATTCAATTCCGGCACAGTGACATCGAGTTTCAGCTCATTCCGCAAGCGTCCCGCCAACGCCAACAGCCCCACTTCCTCCCCATGGATCAGGAACACCTTCTTCAGATTGGGACTCGTGTCGCGAACACTCTTGGCATAATTGAACAGGTCCGTTTCATCGGCATGACCACTCATGGTGTTTAATGTGACGACTTCGGCGCGCAGGGGATACGGCTCACCAAAGATGTTGACCTCCTTGTGCCGTTCCACAATCCGCCGTCCCAGCGTGCCTTCAGCCTGATACCCCACAAACATGACACAGTTTTTGGTGTCGTGAATACTGTTGCGCAGGTGGTGGAGGATGCGCCCGGCTTCGCACATGCCCGAGGCGGAGATGATCATGTGCGGGATGGCCAGCCGGTTCAGGGCCTTGCTTTCCTCGACGGAGCGCGTATAGGTCAACCGATCAAATCCCAGAACGTCGTCATCATACAACAGAATATCATGGGTCTCGGCGTCGAAACAGTCGGGATGGAGGCGGAAGACATCGGTGGCCCGGACTGCCAGGGGGCTGTCAACATAGATGGGAATATCCGGCAGGAGGCCTTTGTTGTACAGGTCGTTGAGATAATAGACGATTTCCTGCGTTCGCTCGACGGAAAAACTCGGCATGATGATTTTTCCGCCTCGGGCCGCCACGCGGACGATCGTCGCACGCAGTTCCTCCTGAGCGTCATGGATGTTCGCATGGGGCCGATTGCCGTAGGTCCCTTCCATCATCAGCCAGTCCAGATTGTCCGGCACGACGGGATCGCGCAACAAGGGCAGCCCGTTGCGGCCAATGTCACCGCTGAAAGCCAGACGATAGACTTTCCCTTCATGGTTGATCGTCACCGTCACGGAGGCGGACCCCAAAATATGACCGGCATCCAGAAACTGCGCCGTCAGACCCTGACCGACGTCAAAGACGCGTTTATAGGGCACGGAAACGAAACTGTCCAGACACCGCTCGGCGTCTTCCATCGTATAGATGGGTTCGACCACTTCCTCGCGCCCCCGCTTGGCGTTGCGGCGGCTGACCCATTTGGCGTCCTTTTCCTGAATATGAGCGCTGTCGCGGAGCATGATCCGACACAGATCCATGGTGGCGGGCGTGGAATGGATGGGGCCGGCAAAACCGCTCTTGACCAAATTCGGCAGGTTGCCGCTGTGGTCGATGTGGGCGTGCGACAGCAGCACACGATCGACGGAAGCCGCGTCGAAATCAAAGGTCAGATTGCGCGTGTAGGTGTCCTTGCGGCGTCCCTGATAAAAGCCACAATCGAAAAGAATCCGCTGGCCATTATAGTCCATCAAATGCCGCGAACCCGTCGTGGTCCGCGCCGCGCCGTGAAAAGACAACGATAATGCGTCCGTCATGCCGTCAGCACCTCCCCATTGTGATTAGCATCCTAAAATTTTTCTGGATGCTAAAGCAAAGACGTGGGAGAAGGAAAGACTTCTTTTGACGACTTTCACCTCCCAGTCGGGCGCCCGCGCGCATCCATTCGCGGGGGCGCGGCGCCGCTGCCCATATAAGGCCCGCTCCCCAGGATCCAAACATCCGCCAAGACGCGAAGGCGTAAAACAAGCCGGGGACGGCGCGATGGCTGTTTTTTCAAACGCCAAGACGCGAAGGCGTAAAACAAGCCGGGGGCGGCGCGATGGCTGCTTTTTCAAACGCCAAGGCGCGAAGACGCGAAGACGCAAGGCGCCCCACAGGGCGCGGCGCCGATACCCTATAGGGCCCGCGCCCGGGGAGCCAAACATCTGCCAAGCCCCGAAGGTGGCGACATATACCAGCCCAGGGTGG
>JADFCT010000033.1 GCA_017161665.1 Candidatus Sumerlaeota bacterium | reverse complement strand
AAACGTAGGCTCACCCGTCAGGTGAGTTGAGGCTTTTTCGCAAAGCATCAGAATACAATGGTTTGCGTCTATTCGCTACGAGCAACTGCCGTTTTTAGGATTATTGGCTGTTCGTGGACGCCCTATTCCCTTGAGCAATAGATTCGCCCCGGTTTGTCCCATATCCATCGGTCGGGTTCGGCCTGAAACCCCAGAATATCCAGATTGTCCGTATCCACGATTTTCCGTATGGAATCCCAATCGCCAATCCCGCTGGTGGCGTCGAGGACATGCAGGTTCTGCCAGGCGGCGGCAACGGCGCACCGGGCGGCGTCGGCCAGCGAGCGCCCCTTCAAGAACGCCGCCAGGAATCCGGCAATGGCGCAGTCGCCGGCCCCGGTGGCCGATCCCCCTTCCGGGGCGCGATAGGCGGGACGCCAGACGGCCTGATCCGCCCACTCACTCACGGCGCCCGGCTTCGCGGCGCCCATCCTCATCAACGCCTCCGCCGACGCGCTCCGGGCGAAGAAGCCGCGTTGCGCGGTCTTCAAGGTCACAATCTTCGCCCCCCACGCCAGGAATCGTTCCGACAACATGGCGTGTTCGGCGCCGGTCATCACTTCCACAATATCACCGCCGTGGGCCACCGCCTTGAGGGCGTCGTATCGCGACCGGTCCGTCATATAAAGCGCCTCTTCTGCGCTGGGTTGGAAGATATCCACATAGGGCAAGACCGCCCGGAGGATGGGCGTCCAATCCAACCGCCCCGCCTCGGAAACCGGATCGGGTAGTGACATGTCCAGCGACGTGGTGGCGCCCGCCTCACGGGCCTTTCGAAAGACCTCCACCAATTGCCAACCGCCTTCGGTGTACATCCGACGCATCAGGGGGGGATACCCAAAATGAAACAGCCGGGCCTGCGCGCATAACTTTTCATTAATGTCTTCGGGGCCAAATGTGTCGTTCGTGGCGGGGGCATGAAAAAAAATGCGATCAATCCCCGGCGGCGCCAGAACCACGGTATAGGAACTGTAGGATTCGGGACTCTCGACAATCCCCTCGGTGTCCGCCCAGCGCCCCAGGATATCCCGTGTGATCCGTCCAAATCCGTCCGTGCCGGTTCGCGCCATGAACGTGGTTTTTATTCCCAGCTTCGAAAGGGGGATGCCCGTGTTCGAGACCGGCCCGCCCGTGGCGATGGTGGCCTCTTCGATGTTGATAAGCCGGCCGGGAATAAAGACCTCATCCCGTTGATAGGTCCCGGCCGGGAAGCGGGGAATGATGTCCAGGCAGACATGCCCGGCCACAATGGCGTCAATTGAACGCTGTGTCATGGCAGAAAATACCTCGTAGAAGAATCAGTCAGCCGATCAAGCCGCACGAGCGGATTCCCTTTTGATAGACGAACCATTTAAGGGGCTTCAAGCCCTTTATCCCCATCGCGACCTCTGTTCGCCCCGACCCGATGCGACTCCAACGCCGTCCGACCGGGGCGACAACCGAAAACGCACAACGCGGGCAGACAAACAAGCCGCTGCCCGCGTTGCGCTGACTGTGCCCCCCATCGATTCAACACGTATCCTGAACCAATGGTTAATCCTGATACAACACTTCCAATTCCGCCACGGAGGTGTAGACGCCGCCGCCCAGTTCGCTCAGCGCTTGCAGGCGAATGTAGCGCCCCTTTTTGGGATCAAATCGGATCTCCGTGCCCGAAGCGCTCGGACGCCGGAAGGCCCCTTGCGAGACCGCTTCTCCCCATTCGTCCAGATCGTCACTGACAAAAAAGGCATAGTCCCGGATCGTGCCGTTCTGGCCGTCGCGACGAGCGATGTAACGCAGACCGGCGACGGAGTAGGATTGGCCCAAGTCGATGACGATTTCATGGGGATGGGGTGGTTGCGCGGCGCCCCACTCCGTGTGCCATTTGGTCGTGTAGTCGCCGTCAATCGCATTGGCGGCGGCGCCGTCTTCCTGTCGCGTTTCCTCGCTATCGACACGAACGACCTTGCATTGCTTGGACGGGACCATGGCCATGATCTCCGCAAAGGTCTGAGAAATCACCGGCGGGGCAATCTTGCCGGGAACAATGGCCAGCGCCTGAACCAGGCCACCTTTCGCAAAGGCAATAGGGCCGTCATAGCGTTGAGACTCGGCCGTCGGAACCGATCCGTCGGTCGTGTAATGGATGGCGGCCTTCGTGTCCAGAGAGGCAATCGTCACTTTCCCCTCCCGGTCGCGTCGAATGGTTGGCACGGCAGCCACGGGCGCTTCTTCCCGGGCCTGTCGAACGATCTGATTCATATCCCCCCGCGCCGGGCGAAGGGTCAGACCGAAGCTGACCGGTTCGGCTCGCAGGACATAATGCGGCAACGGGCCGGGACCACAACTGGCGTTGCCGATGGGCGCCTGGCGATAGTCGAGACAAAGAATGGTCTCATCACGGGGCGTCAATTCATTGATGTGCTCGGCCACGTGCAGATCCCAAGGCGTATAAGGCTGCGCCGAGAAAGCGATCGAAGCATCGGCGACAGCCAACAGACCGCCTTGACCATTGCGCTTGCGTAGGGCGACCCAGCGCGTATCCTCGCGGTTGCCCGTTTCCTGAGGGCGGACATAGGCGGTCGCCATTTCGCTGACCGGGCGACTGTATAGCCCCATGGGGGAGCCGGTCTTTCGATCAATGTAGTTCTCTTCCGGCCCGCGGCCATACCAAGTGACCTGGGCATAGCCTTTGGGCAAGGTCATCATCAATCCGACGCGCGGCAGTTGATTGGGCGTATTGACCGGCGTCACCTGGTTGGCGATATGAATCGAGCCGTCGCCGAAAATGGTGTAAATGCACTCATGCTGAAAGACAAGGGTTGAATCGTTCGTATAATCGCTTTGAACCGAAAAACGCGCCGCCCCCGTCTCCAATTCGGTAAGGGACAGTTTTTTGGCTTCCTGCGTCAAATGGGCCAGATTCGCGCGCATCCAATCACGACCGCCCTGATTGTTATCATTATCCGTCGGCGCCCGAAAGACATTGAGCCGCGGACCGTTCGATCCATCCGCATCCTCGGCGATCACGGCTTCGCCATCATATTCGAGGGTGGCGATCCGACCGGTTTTCATATCGAAAACGACCTTGAAATCCTTGCCCGTCACGACCAGCTGACCATTTTGGAAGACGGTTTTGGGTTTGGCCATGTCATCCGTCGCCATCACCGGCGCCGCGGGAACGTCCAGATGATCCAATACCATCTGTCCCCAGGCGAGTTCGTGGCGCGCAGGGGCCCACGTGGCGGCCTCGCGCAACCGCGCCTTGACATTCAAAGCATACGCCGCCCCCGGCTGTGGCTTGATTGTTTTCAAGGGGATTTTCACCGAGGCCTTGTCACCGGCGGGAAGCGCAGGCGCGTTGTCGATCCGCCCCTGTTGGATGAGGACGCCGTCTTCCGTCACATTCCAAAGGAACTCAAAGCCCGACAAATCCTGGTGGAAATACTGATTGGAAATCTCAATGACGCCATTGGGCAAATCGACGCCCTTGAAGCGAATATATTGATAGACCTTCCGGACTTCCTGCAGCTCCGGTTGAACCGTGCGATCCGGGGAGATCAGACCATTGATGCAGAAATTATTGTCATTGGGTTGATCGCCATAGTCGCCGCCGTAGGTAAAGTACTCGCGCCCCTGTTCGTCTTTTTCCAGAAGCCCCTGGTCCACCCAGTCCCAGATGCAAGCGCCGATATTGCGCTTGTAGCCTTCGATGGCGTCCCAATACTCCTGCAAGTTGCCAACAGCATTGCCCATGGCGTGGGCATACTCACAGATAAAGAACGGCTTGGGGCTCTCGCGTTTTCCGGCGGCAATGACATAATCGACGCTCGGATACATGACACTGTCCATATCACAAATGGAACTCATGCGCTCGTAATGGATGGGACGCGACCGGTCCAGCGCCCGGATGGCCGCCGCCGTCGCTTCAAAGTTGCGCCCCGGCCCCGCTTCATTGCCCAGGGACCAGATCACAATGCTGGGATGATTCTTGTCGCGCTCGACCATGGAGACGGTCCGATCGACATGGGCCTTCTCCCACTCCGGACGGTGTCCCAATGACTCCGGGCCATAGCCCATCCCATGGGATTCAATGTTGGCTTCATCCAGGACGTACAGACCATAGCGGTCACACAGATCGTACCAGAGCGGATCGTTGGGATAATGGGAGGTGCGAACTGTGTTCAGGTTATATTGCTTCATGAGCGTAATGTCGCGGATCATGCTTCCATAGGTCACCGCCCGCCCATAGAGCGGATGGTGCTCATGCCGGTTGGCGCCTTTGAGCAGGACGGATTTGCCATTGATGAAGAGCTGGCTGTCCAGAATTTCCACTTCCCGGAAGCCAAACCGACAGGCGACGGCTTCCAGGACCTTCCCATCCCCATCACTCAGGACCAGGGCGACCTTGTAAAGGTTGGGGATTTCGGCGCTCCATTTCAGGGGATTGTCGACTTTCGTGACCAGACGTGGTTTCGCCACGCCCCCGGCCTCCACTTCAAATTGTATGTCAGCCAATGGTTCGCCCATGACGCGGTGGGCTTCGTCTTCCAGAAGATAGAGGGCGACCGTGACAGGCATCGCCTCTGCGCCGTTGACAATTTCAATTTCGGCGGACAGCGTCGCGTCCCGATAGGCTTCGTCCAAATCGCTTTTCAGAAAGAAATCCTGAATATAGGTTTTCGGTGTGGCGTACAGAAAGACATCTCGATAAATGCCGCTCAGACGCCACATATCCTGATCTTCGAGATAGGAGCCGTCTGACCAGCGATAGACCTCCACGGCCAGAGTCTGTTCGCCTTCTCCGTTGAGATATTTCGTAATGTCAAATTCAGCCGGTGTCATGGACCCCTGGCTGTATCCGACCTTTTGTCCGTTGATCCAGAGATAAAATGCGCTTTTGACGCCCGCGAAATGCAACACGATCCGGCGTCCGGTCCACGCCTGGGGAACCGTAAAGGTCCGGCGATAGGAACCGACAGGATTGGGGAGTTTATTGATCGTATACGGTTCGGGCGCCTGGGCGCTGATCAGGGGCGGCTGAGCCGCGAAAGGATAGCGGACATTCGTATAAATGGGAATCCCATATCCCTGCCGCTGCCAGTTGGACGGCACGGGGATTTCATCCCATCCGCTCACATCATAATCCGCCTTGAAAAAATCCACCGGACGCTCGTCCGGCCGGGCCACCCAATTAAACTTCCATCGGCCGTTGAGCGACTGATAAAAATCCGATCCCTCACGATCCATGCGAATCGCCGAGTCCGCATCCTGATAGGGAAGCATCGTCGCGTGCGCCGCCTCCTTGTTGCGGCCGATCATCTCCGGGTTTTCCCAATCCGGCGCCTCGGCTGAAACCTGCAAGCACAGCAGGCACACGGCCAAGGCATACCAAATGCTACGTTTCGGGGACATACGTCCTCTCCTTTCAAAATGCATGAAATATGCTCTATTAATTCGAGTTATCGGATGAATGACCATCACCGATTATGGTATCGTGACGGTTGGGGTTGATACTTCGACAGCCGGCGCCATGGGACGAATCGGGGGCTTGAATTCCTCGCTCGGTGTATATTGGAACGATGCGAAAAAGGCGTCCACCTCCGGCGCCGTCAATTCCTCTTGCGACGGGGTGTCATACGAAAGTTGAAACAGATACGGCGTCCCGATGACATACTCATACCGCGCGTATTGATATTCGACCGGCGCAGACGGTTGGGGCGTCGGCGCGGCGTCGCTGGAGCCTGACTGGGGCAACGACTTGTCCGCGTCGCTGATTTCCTTGGGATAGCGCAACAGGATGCGGCGCCCTTGGAAGGGACCGAACTGAATGTCCTCTTCCTTGTCAATCGTCGCGACCATCTGGCGTTGGGCGCCTTCCGTCATGACGTTGAGCATGGACTCCACCCAAACGCCCTCAAGGAGATGTCCCTGATATTCGTTCCAACTGATCATGGCGATCCGATCCGATCCCTTGCGCGACAGGCAGCGGGTGACGGTCGTCCCATACATGTTACTGCGTTCCGGGTCGGGATTGGAAAAACCCGGGGGCAGGGTCACGGCGATTCGCCCCTCGACAAAACTCAAAGCGATGCCGGCGCTGGTTTCTTCAATTCGGTCCGCCACACGCTCCAAATCCACATGATATTTGCTTCCCTTTTCGGGCCCCTTCGTCGGCTCCGGGGTCAGTTCCGACGGCGGGGGCGGGGTATCACATGCGACAAAGAGACTTGCCATGACCAAGGTAATTGAAAAGAATCGCACAAGCATTGGTTCGAGCTCCATAAGATCGGTTTCTCTTTTGGAATACCGGCGTCTTCGGCCAATTCCAAGGGCTGGCGATCCAACCCCAATTCATGATAACGCGCATCATATTACTGTCCCGCGCCTGTGAGCCAGAGAAAAAAACCCATGAACGCTACAAAACCATGTATCCCCCTTCCCGATCAAAAGCCACCGACTCGTCCATTTGCAGCCGTCGCATCCTTTGGCGCCATTTTCCTCTGGTGCTGGAGTGGCTTGTGTTTTCATTTTGGCACAAAAGAAATTGGCGTTACGCCTTTCCTGGCCTTGTCCATGCTGATCGGCGTCGCCACAGGTCTGGTCGCCCAAATCTGTTCGGGACAACGGATCGCGCGCCTTTTCCGATTGCCCCTTCGTGTGTTTGTGGCCGGATTTTTCGGCATCGCCCTTCAGACGCTGTGCCTCGTTTCGGCGGTCCATCTGGCGCCGGAAGATGAACTCGGCCAGGTGGTCCTGACCAACTACCTGTGGCCCATCTGCATGGTCGTCCTGTCCTTGTGGTTGTTGGACGAGAAGGCGCGCCCCCTGTGGGTCTTGTGCGGGGCCCTCCTGGGCTTTGCCGGCGTGGTGCTGGCGAGTGGACCGGAAAAACTGGGGACCATGCCATCCAGCCTCCTCCCCTATGGCCTGACCGGATTCTCGGCCTTCTTCTGGGCGCTGTATTCCGTATTGTTAAAACGCTGGCATGTCCCCGAGGATCAGGGCGGCTCCACCATCCAGTTCATCGCCATTATTGTGATGAGCAGTTTCTGGGCCACCTGGCAGAGCGTCTGGCCCACATGGGATCAGGTCTCCGGCGCCCCACTGTTCTGGATCGTCGTCAGCGGTCTGGGGCCGATGGGATTGGCCTATTATTGGTGGGAAGTGGGCGTCAAACGCGGCGCGGCCCATCTGGCCGCCACCCTGGCCAATGCGATTCCTGTCGGCTCGGCGATCATCATCGGACTGAGCGTGGGCGAAGCCATGAACCTCTTTCTCATTCCAGGCGCCCTGCTGATCGCCGGCGGCGCCTGGCTGGGACGGCAGGCCATGACGGATTCTCTCGATTCGCCCATCGACGACAATCCATCGCTTCAGGCCTCAGCGGGCGACTGAGGGGCCCACCCGTATGGACCCGTCCGTTGAACGGCGACGATTCCAACAAGACGTCATAACGTCAAACGGCCCCCAAAGCCAAAGCATTGGGGGCCGTTGGTAGCCGATGGATTTAACCCGTCACAGCGGCGGGATTTACACCTCAACCGTCCACGGTTCGCGGTGCTTGAAGTCCAGCCATTCATTGGCTTCCTTGTCGCCCACAAATTCTTCCTTCTTCGTATCCCACTTCAGCGTGCGGCCAAGTTTCATGGCGATATGATGAAGGACGCAGATCGTATTGGAACGATGACCGACCTCGACGGGGCAGATCGGGTCCCGGCCTTCGCGCAGGGCTGTCAGGTAGTCGAGCATGTGGTCGTTGCTCTTGTAGAGATGGACGCCGTTTTCTGGAACTTTGCTCTTAAGAACCTCCGGATTTTCAGCCTTGAAACCGCCGCGATCCACCCAGATCCATCCCTTCTCGCCCGTGAACCGCACGCCCGCCGGACCCGTCTTCGACGTCATGACAATACCGTTGGCATAAAGCGCCTCGCCTTCAAATTTCGTGTGAACATCGAACAGGCCGCGTTCCGGGAATTCGGCCGTGGCCTTGATTTCCACGGGACCGGAGGAATCATCATTGCCAATCCCCCACTGGGCGGTGTCATACATATGCGCGCCCCAACCGGTAATCATGCCACGGCTGAATTGTTCAATCTGGAGCCAGCCGGGACGACCATATCCTCGCTGGGGATGGACGCGATCCTGGGTGTAGGGAACCTCTTGGGTGGAACCGAGCCACATATCGTAGTTCAGGTTCTCCGGAACCGGCATTTCAACGTATTTGCCCGTGCCGCTGTCGGCGGGCAGCCCCACATCCACCTGCTTGAGCTGGCCGATGAATCCATTGCGAACGAGTTCGCACACATGACGGAAATAAACGGAGGAGCGTTGCTGCGAGCCGGTCTGGAAGACGACTTTGTACTTGCGGACCGCCTGAACGAGTTTTTGACCTTCACCGATGGAATGAGCCAGAGGCTTCTGGAGGTACATGCCCTTGCCGGCCTTGGCGGCTTCGACGGCGATCTTGGCGTGCCAGTGGTCGGGCGTCGAAATGGTAAGGCCATCAATATCCTTGCGCTTCAGGAGTTCGCGATAGTCCCCATAAACCTCAATATCCTGATACTTGCCTTTCCCAAATTCCTTGTCGTAAGCAGCGACCACTTCCCCTTTGGCATGTTCGGCGCGATTGAGGTCCAGATCGCAGACGGCCACGATCCGGGCATTCGTCTTCAATCCCGAATAGAGACAGGCTTTCATGTCACCATGCCCCATGCGACCGGTGCCGATGCTGGCCATCAGCATGGTGTTACTCGGCGCATTCTGGCCGAAAACATGACTGGGAACAATCAAGGGCGCCGCCACGGCGGCCGCCGTGGCCTTGAGCGCCTGGCGGCGCGTGATCTTCATTGTACTACGTTTCATGGGAGCAACTCCTTGTCGTTATATATAAACTCATTTAGGCGACATCCATCCGGACGCGCAACCAGAAATTCGTCCTGCCGATTTATTTCATAAGCATCATCTCGACTCTCAGGACGACTGGAGGCTATTTGTTCATTTGTGAGCAGGCAGACTTGTGCATAAAGCTGATGATAAACTTGGGGCTAGTCCTTCAAGGAGCCAAAAAACTCGGGCATATCAACAAGTCAAGAATAAATTCAGCATGACATCCCATTTTTTACGACTTCAAAATCCGAATTGCAAGTCATTATTTTTCAAGGGTTTGCATGTTTTTCAACCATTCCATAACTATATGGTGTTGAAGTATCATCTTTGTGTCTTTTTTTGGGGTATCGGACGTCTTTTTCGCGTTCAAGAGCCATTTTACCCCCTCAATCCGCGACGATCCGCCTGTGCAAAACATTGTGCACTGTTTGAAAAGTCCTGTAAAAACGGAACGTGCGGCTTCCATCCCGAGTCTTCGACACGTCGGGAATTCAAGGACTTAGGCGTCTGCCCCCTCGGCGGCGCCGGGAAAAATCATGGTAAAAGTGGACCCCACTCCAAAGCGGGATTCGAGGGTCACTTCGCCGCCCATGGATTCGACATATTTCTGAACCATCGGCAATCCCAATCCGGTCCCCCGGGTTTTCTTGGTGGTGAAGAACAACTCAAAGACATCGCGCATACTGTCGTCCGGAATCCCGCATCCATTGTCGGTGACAGATACCTGAAGGCGGTTTTTTTGGTCCAGACGGGTCGTCAGCGTGATTTCCCCTCCATCGGGGCGGTCAATGGCGTCGCTGGCATTGACAATGAGGTTCACCAATGCGCGCTGGAGGCCGATTTCATCGATTTTCCAATCCGGCAGGGCCTCGGCAAGTTCCAACTCGAGGACCACTCCTCTTTGGGACAGGCACTCTTCGAAGATGTTTAGATTGTCCAGAATCACCTTGTTGACATCCACCGGCTGAATCTGGACCGATTTCGGGCTGGAATAATTGAGCATATCCGTCGCCAGATCGCTCATGTGCGTCAGGCATTGCCGTACCAACACCCAGTTTTTCTGGATTTTGCCGTCCTTGGATCGTGAAACCGCCCGATCCATCAGTTCAATGGCGCCCTGGTTCAGGGTCAGTGTATTTTTGATATTATGCGCCACATTGGCGATGGTCAAACCAATCGCGGCCATTCGCTCGTTGCGAACGGCTTCGCGGCTGAGACGCAGGTTTTCGATGGAAATGG
This sequence comes from Candidatus Sumerlaeota bacterium, assembly GCA_017161665.1. Taxonomy (GTDB): domain Bacteria; phylum Sumerlaeota; class Sumerlaeia; order JADFCT01; family JADFCT01; genus JADFCT01. Next base: position 6,563 of record JADFCT010000033.1, on the reverse strand, counting down.
CGATTTCCGCCGCGGCCGCCGCCGCAAAGTCCAGATCATATTGTGTAAAGGGCGCTGCCGTCTCGCTCGTGTCCATCTGAATGGCGCCAATGGCTTTGTGACTGGCAATGAGGGGCACACACAAAATCGACCGCATATCATGGCGCCAAATGGACTCGGCGGCTTTGAATTCCGGCTGGATCAAAGCGTCGCGACAAATCAGACCATGCCCGGCCTTGACCACGGACTCAATGACCGTCTGGCTGACGGGAACGGCCTCCTGCGAATCATCCCGGCGCCGGCGAATGACACGCGGTTCAAACGGCTCGTCCAGCCCTGTCTGCAATAAAGCCACCCCGCGCTCGGCGGGCAGGGCGTCGAACAGAACATCCATGCCAATAGACAACATGGCGTCGGCTTCCTGCGCCATGCGCAGATCATTGCTGAGGTGGTACAAAATAGCCACCCGCTTGTGAGCCAAAAGCGCCTGTGTTTCGCTCACGCGCCCGCTATCGTCGTCAGCCGAAAGGAGCACCTCGGCGGCGGACTCCCCATCCCGGGCCAGGATCTGAATTGGTTGGGTATCTTTTTGACCGTGAACCCGAACCGCATGTTTGGGACTGAACGTCATCGAGCCGGTTGGAGCGGCTTCGGCGGCATTCTCAATCTGGAACTGAAACAGCCGGTCTCCAAATCGAACCGCGTCGCTGTTGCGAAGGCGGACTTGCTTGACACGGTGATTGTTCAGGAACGTGCCATTGCTGGAGTTGAGATCCGTCAAGACAAACTCACCGCTTTTATATTCAATCTTTGCATGAAACCGCGACACGGCGCCTCGGCCCAGATGAACATCGTTCGTCGGGTTCCGCCCAATCGTGGTCTCGCCCTCACCAATGACAAATCGCTCAACTCCCGTATCATCCGGAGCTGGGGCCAAATACGCCTTAACCACCGCTGTGGACTTATTCGACATGAAACACCATTCCGTGAGTCGTCTGATAGGAATCCCTTCATATCAGCGCGGGAATGTTACTCCAGGAGTGGGGATGAATTCAAATGTTTTCTGGACCTGTGAAAACTTTGCCCGGCGCGAAGCCCTGCCGAAAAGCCCCCCGTTCCAGATTCGCTGGACACCCCCTCCTCCCGCTTCGTATAGTCGCCAAAACGAATGTATCTATCGGAGTAGCCAATCGAAGGAGTGAACGTCTTGAGCGAGCAGCGAATTGATATTCAAAAAGAACTGGGCAGCCATCGGGGTCTCTTCGGTATGGGTGGCGGCCAATCGTCGCCCGAGCCCACCGAGTCAGACACTCCACCGCCGCCACCCGTCGCCGGATTCTGGCTGCGCGCCCTGGCGTTCGTCATAGATGGCATCGCCCTCTTTTTCCTGGCCACCCTCTGGCGTCCTGCCATGCTGGAGTTCTTCCTCGCTCACCCCCTCTGGCTTTATCCGGTCCATATCCTTATCAACCTGGCATACTTTACCATTCTCGCCGGCCCCGTGGGCGGCGGACGTTCTCTGGGCAAACGGATTCTGGGTATCGAAATCCGATCCCTCACCGACGGCCCCCTGAGCGGGAAACAGGCCTTGACGCGAACATTGATTCAATGGGCCCCGGTGATCCTCTTCATGACAGCCGACAACCTGCTCAGCGCGCACGCTCCCCAATCGCCCGGCCAGCCGACCGCTTTTTGGATCACCATGCTCATCACCATTCCCGGCATGGGATTGTTTGTCGCCAATGCCGCCGCCGTCGCCTTGCGACCGGACAAGCGGGGGCTCCATGACCTGCTGACGCAAACGTATGTTGAAAAAAAGAACAGCGAGCAGACGATCAGCGACTATCTGGCCGACCTTCCACCGACGGCCTTCTCCAGGGCCAACACGGCCGTCGCGGTTCTGGCGCTGGTCATTTCAACGCTGCTGGCCTATCAGAACGTGTCCGCCGAGCGATTCCGCGCCCCCCATCGCCAGTTTATCCAGGCCTTCTGGGAAGAGAACGCCCTGGACGGGTTTACCGTATTCCTGGCCGATCCCGTTCAGATGGAATATTATATCCAATCCCAAATCAACGCGCCGGTCCCGGCCTTAAACAACGAACCGGCCGCCGAGACCCACCCGGCGACCGATACGATCACGCTGCCTTATCATATGTACTATGTTCGCACCGGCGCCGTGGACACCGCTGAACTGGCGAAAACCATTGAAGAAGACAACCTGTCCACCCGGGCGGCGCAGTATATCCTGGATCACAAAGAGCAGGCGTATCTGGCCGATTTTGAGAGCGCGTTGCGCGACCTTTCTGAAAAATCGGGACGATCGATTAACATCGCCCCCATCGAAACCTTCTACATCGAAACACTCCCGCAGACACTGATTCTCCGGCTGATGGGACCGTTTCATTCGAAGGAAATCCGAAAGGACCGTATCGACAAACCGTTGTTTGTTATTCAACGACCTCCACACACCGAACCGTATCCCGAGCAATTACAATCTCCTCGTTCGTCGGAATGATCCAGATTTCAACAGAGCTGTCCGGTGTCGAGATCAGAGATTCCCGGCCGTTGTGAGCCACGTTCTTCTCTTCGTCGAGTTTCAATCCCAGTCCGTCCATGTTGGAGCAAATTTCGCTTCGCGTCTCGCAGCCATTTTCCCCGATTCCACCGGTAAAAATAATCGCATCCGCGCCGTTGAGCGTCGCCTGATAGGCGCCGATATACTTTTTGATTCGATAACAGAACATCTTGAACGCGATCATCGCCCGCTCATTGCCTTCATCCATGGCGGCGACGACTTCACGCATATCGTTCGATACGCCGGACACGCCCTGAAGCCCGCTGTGCTTATTCAATAGCGTATTGACCTCGGTCATGCCGATTTCCTCGGCGCCCATCAGATACAGGACCACGGCCGGATCCAAATCCCCGGAGCGTGTCCCCATCAGCAACCCCTCCAGCGGTGTGAAGCCCATGCTGGTATCCAGGGAGCGATGCCCTTTGACAGCGGCCATGGAACAGCCGTTACCCAGATGGAGCGTGATCATCCGCATGGATTCCGGATCCTTGTCTTTCGTCAGATTCATCAAACGGTCGGAAACGAACCGATGGGAGGTTCCGTGAAAGCCATAGCGACGAATCTTGTGACGTTGATACAGCACATACGGCAGACCGTACAGATACACATACGGCTCCATCGTCTGGTGGAAGGCGGTATCAAAAACGGCGACATGCGGCAACCCCGGCAAGGTCTGGCTGGCCATCTGATAGCCCCGCAGATTATGGGGATTATGAAGCGGCGCCAGAATGCCACATTCACGAATCTTGGCGGCCACGCCTTCGTCGATCAACATGGAGCGCGAAAAATACTCACCACCATGAACCATACGGTGCCCAACAGCATGGATGTGGCTCGAATCGGGAATCACCCCCCGCTCGGGGTCCGACAACAGGTTGATGATGCGGCTGATGGCTTTCGAGTGATCCAGGATTTGGGTCGTTTCCTGAAACTTGGGGCCGCCTGTGGGCGCATAGTCCACTTGCGCCGCAATGCTTCCGATCTTGCTGATATTGCCTTTGGCGAGAACCCGCTCCTGTTCCAAACGCATTTTTTCCAGATCGGTATCCACGAGCTGAAACTTCACCGATGAGCTGCCGCAATTCAAAACCAATACATTCATGATGGTATCCTTCGCTCCCTGTCTATGTGCCTGGAAACAAAACTCAAATTAGCATCCTATCGCATGGGCGACCACAAATCAAGCGTTCGATCCGCCCCCATTGTTTTTGTTCACCGATCCCGCAACGCCGACAGACGGACGCTGAGCCAGACCGCTCCCACGCCTGCGAGCACAACCGGCGCCGCAATCAACGCCACCAACGGCCCCCACACGCGTCCCTTCCGCGCCCACCGCGCCCACCATTTGCCTTGCAGCGAGTCAAGCTGGGTCCGGGTTTCGGCCAATTCATTTTCGAGTTCTTCGATTCGGCGCTGCCGGCTGACCCACTGCAAAGGCCGCTGGACCTTGTCGTCGCGAAAACAGGGGGATTCTATAAACTGCGCCAGCGGCTCAATGGTCTGGAGGGCATGAAAGCGTTCCTCCACCAGTCGCAAAGCGTTTAGCCCCCGCCGTCGGGTTTCCTCAGGATCGTCCAACACCCTTTGGACCATGTCCTCCACGGCCGACGCGTCCTCTGGCGTCAAGGACCACCCCGCTTCATAGCGTTCGATCCAGCCAGACAGCTCGGAATAATTGTTATGGATGACGGGCAACCCACACGCCATATAGACAATGGTGCGCGTGGTGAAAGCCAGTTCCCGTTCACAGTTGGGGGCCATGAGATCCAACGCCGCCCCATAGTGGCCGTAGGCCTTGATGAGCGAATCGAATCCGGTCAGCTCATGAATGTGGCTACGAGGATGGGCGCGTAAATCGCCCCACAGTTCATCAAAGCATCCGCCGGAAACATCCCCCGATGGGTGCGGCCCGCCATACAGATGCAGGCGCCCCCGCCCGGTCCGGTCCATGACCTTCAATGCGGAACGCAGCCCCACACGGGGGTCTTGCCACGGCAGGAACATGCCGCCATAAACCAGCGCCTCGGGGTCTCGGGGCCAAGTGTCGGCCGCCATGGGGAACCATGAGAAAGGAATCACCGGACACAAGTTCCGCGTGTCCGGGCGCCAGCCCGCCATAAAAAGAAAGGGCAGGAAGTATCGCCGTTGCCATTGCCCGGAGCACAAGACAAAATCCGCTCGCCCCAGGGCCTCAATCTTTTCACTGAGGTCAGCGTCCAGATCATCGGCGCCCCAAAACCATCGTTCCAACCAGTGCGGACCTGCCAGATCAATAACCAATGGACAGGCAACCGAGGCCAGATCACGCGCGCCCCCCCAGTGCTGCAGTACGACGACCTCCGGATGGCGCGCCCGGACAAAATCCGTCAGATCGCCCCGGGCATATTCAGCGACTTTGAAAACGGGGCCTTTCGGAAACGATTCCACTTCAATGGGGCCTCGGCGGGCCTCATCGCTCGTCAGAGCGCCGGCCGTATTGGCCGTGGCCAGAATCACGTCATGCGCTCGAGCCGCCAAACCAGCCGCCAGCCCCCAGGCGCGCATCCCCGCCCCCGACGCCGGCTGGGCCGGCATCGGCAAGGGATCCGCCGTTATGATCATCACGCGCGCCATAAACGCCTCTGCGATTGGGAAGGCCCCCGGGCGGGGCGGCCGTCAAACGAAACCGCGCCCACGACGGACATCGCTCGGGCGCGGTCTTTCAGGAATGGAAGGGAGGGCACAAACCGCCCGGCGATCAGTACCCGCTTCCACCGAGCCCCCGGAAACGCAGTTTGATGTCGTTGGGGCTGTCTGCATATCGGACCGCGTCCTCTTCCGAGATCAAGCGTTCCTGAACCAGATTATACAAGGCAATGTCAAAGGTCTGCATGCCTTCATTCACGCCCTTGACCATGACTTCCTTGATGGCGCCCACCTCACCACGCTGAATCAATTCCTGAACACGCGGCGTGTTGATCAACACCTCCAGCGCCACAACCCGCCCCCCCCCGATTCTCGGAATCAGACGCTGCGAGATGACCGCGCGGAGGTTAAGGGCCATCTGGGCCATGGCCTGCTGCTGTCCCATGGTGGGGAAGAAGTTGATCATTCGCTCCAGAGTCTGGTTTGCGGTATTGGTGTGAAGGGTGGAAAACACCAGGTGCCCCGTTTCGGCGGCATGTAAACAAAACTGCGCCGTTTCCGTGTCGCGAACCTCACCAATCAGAATGACTTTGGGCGCCTGACGCAGCGCGCTGCGAATAGCCATGTGAAAGGACTTGGTATCAATCCCGACCTCACGCTGCGAGATAATGCATTGCTTGTGCTCATGAACGAACTCAATCGGGTCTTCCACCGTTACGATATGCCCCGTGCCCGTCCGGTTGCGCCAGTCAATCAACGTGGCCAGTGTCGTGGATTTACCGGAGCCGGTGGCGCCGGTGATCAAAACCAGACCACGCTCAAGCATGGCCAGATACTTGAAATATTCGGGCAAATGCAGGTTTTCAAAAGAAAGGATATCCTGTCGAATCAGACGCGCCACCAAGGCGATACTGTTTCGCTGGAAATAAACGCTGACACGGAACCGCTCTTCATGGGCCACATAGGACAAGTCGGCCTCCAGATTCTGCAGGAAATCCGTCCACTGTTCATCGTCCATCGCCTGACGCGCCAGCTTGATCATCCGCTTTTCCGTCAATTCCTCCGTGTCCACGGGAACGAGCGAGCCGTCCACGGATATGGACGGCAGCGCGCCCGCCGCCAGATATAAGTCGGAGGCTTTCTGACTGATCATCTCGACCAAAAAATCCTCAAACATCAATTCACTCATTTTTGCCCTCCGAACATTTTTTTCCAGTTATCCTCGGGCGAACTACTTCCCCCCAGCGCCGCTCCGCCCGGCGCGCCGCCCATTCCGGGACGTCCCCCGCCGCCTCGGGGGGGTGGAGGCGGGGGAGCGCCTCCCATCCGTCCGCGCGGGGGCGGGGGGGGCGGACTGGTCACTCCCCGTCCGCCCATGGACGGA
>JADFCT010000341.1 GCA_017161665.1 Candidatus Sumerlaeota bacterium | reverse complement strand
GGCATCGCCCATCGAATAGTTCGCGCGATTCGAACGCTTGGGAAGATGCTTGTTAATGAGGCCCTTGAGGTTCAGCCGTCGGAATACTTTTTCGACTAACACGCCTCCGGCGTTGCTGGTAGCGGAAAAATTGGGATCGAACTCGGCTTTTACGGATTGCAGACGTTTCATGTCACCCTCGATCTGTATAGAATACGTAAGTTGTTATACACATCATAACATATTATCCTTTCTCGGCAAGGCTTTTGTTGCACGGAATGCAGAAATTCTCAAAAAAACAAGATTTGCCTAAGGATCACGGGCCCATTATTCCGCCGTTTGCTCGGCCACACGGGGTGGGGGGGGCTTTGTTAGCCGTGGGGAGGCCTGAGGCGCTCCCCTTTGGCGTTGCTTTTCCCGGAGTCTTGGGTATGGTGGACGGCATTCAGAAAGCAGAACAGGGCCGGAGGCAGGCTCTTTTTTATTCCATGCAGCGGAAGGGATCACGCAATGACGATACGCCACGGAATTTGGGTTTGCGCGATGATGGGATGGCTGATGGGGCCGCCAGCGGCTGGGGCTGAGGCGATGCATACGGGGACATTTATCCGGCAAATGACGGATATGCGACGGCTGGCGGAGTGGCCCGAGACGCCCTACACGGTCTTTCAGGTGTCCTCCTATGACCGACGATCAGAATTCTTCGGCGGGCCGGGGTGGTTTGCCAACTCTGACGGCTTCGGCAATGAGCCGATCCCGGGCGTGATGGACGTCCTGGAAGAGCCGGGCGAGGACAAAGTGGGCCGGTTCCTCCTGGCCGACGTGAAAGGCCCCGGCGTCATGGTTCGCGGCTGGACGGCCCGCATGAACGGGACACTCACGATGTGGCTGGACGGAGAGAAAGAACCCGTCTTCGATGGCGCCGCCAACGATTTCCTGAGAGACTTCTATGGCGCCGTGTCGCGGGCCAACGGGATCGAGCCTGTGATAACGGGACTGAGCGGGGTGGGCGAAGTGGGCTATGGCCTGACCATGACCCAACGGGACGCCGGCTATTATCCGGTTCCCTTCGCCAAAGGCTGCCGGATCGAGTGGCGGGGGAAACTGAACGAACTGCATTTCTATCACATTGAATTCCGCCAGTATCCCGAAGGAACGCCGATCCAGACCTTCCGGGCGGAGGATTTGAAAACCTACGCGGATGACATCCATTCGGCCCAAAGTGGGTTGTATCATTGCAAGATCAGCGCGAAAGCCCCATCGGAGCAATGGGACAACAAGACGGTCCAGGTTCCGGCGGGTGAAACGGTCGATATCCTGCCCGATCTGAAAGTCGCCGCCGGGCAACCGGGCCTGGTGACGGAATTGGGTATGAAGTTTCAAGCCGATGATCTGAACCGGGCCCTGCGTCAGGCCGTTTTGCGCGTGACCTTCGATGGCGTGTCCCGGCCCCAGATCGAGGCCCCTCTGGGGGATTTCTTCGGCGCCGCGCCGGGCGTGAATCCCTATAACACCCTGCCTTTTACGGTTACTGGCGACGGGATCATGACCTGCCGTTTCGCCATGCCCTTCGAAAAGTCGGCGCGCTTTGAGGTTCGCAACCATTCGGATCAGGAGTTGGCGATTGAGTGCCTGGCGACAATCGAGCGATATGAATGGACCGATCGCAGCCTCTGGTTCCATGCCCTGTGGCGGGTGAATCATGGGATCGACTTCCGTACCGACGAGGTCTTTGATGTGCCCTATATCCTGGCAAACGGACAGGGACGGTTCGTGGGCTGCGCGGCCTATCTGATGAATCCGGCCACCGTTCCCCATTCCTACGGAAACTGGTGGGGCGAGGGGGACGAGAAAATCTTTGTGGATGACGACACGTTCCCCTCCTTCTTTGGCACGGGATCGGAGGATTATTTTAACTACTCCTGGAGCAGTCCGGACCTGTTTACCCACGCCTACTTTTCCCAGCCTCGCAACGACGGCCCCGGCAATCGCGGCTATGTGACCAACAACCGGTTCCATGTCCTGGATGACATCCTCTTCCAGGATCGGCTGGCCTTCTATATGGAGATGTATCACCATCGCAACGTGGATGGATTGAGTTATGCCCGGACCGCCTATTTCTATGCCCGGCCAGGCGTCTATTCCGATCATGCGCCGTTCTTCAAAAAAGAACTGGAACTGCCCGCGCTGCCGAACTGGAGACCGACGGCGAGCCATGGGGCGGCGAATGCGATCTTCTCGGAAATGGATCGCTTGCCGGGCGCGGAGGGGTTGACCGCCGAAGGCCCGCTCTATTCCGAAGGTCGGGCCATGGTCTGGTCGCCGGTCAAAGACGGCGCGGCACTGCTGTTGACGTTAACCGCCCCCAAGGCCGGAAGGTATCAACTGAATCTGACGATGGAACGGACCCCTGGGTCGGGGCGTTTCGCGCTGCGACTGAACGGAGAGTCCATTCTCGAAGGCGAGGGCAAGGAATGGCAGTGCGATCTGTTTACGCCGGATCACCCAATACTGCGCAATGTCAGCCCCGGCGTGGTGGATCTGAAGGAAGGGGCCAACGAACTGGTCCTCATCGCCCGCGAAGCGAATTCGAAAAGCAAAGGCGCGCGGATCGGTGGCGACTTTATCTGGATCACGCCGCGATAATTCTCATGGAAACAAATATTTCCTTTTTTCAAACGAAAAGGAAAGCGTACCTGATTTCCCTTTTTTCTCGTAGTCTGTCTCTATCCGTGAGCCCCGATAGGGGCGCCACATAATAGCCCAGGGCAGAGCGACCGGAGGGAGCGGGGCCCTGGGTCGGGCGCAAAAAAGACTGGCAGCCCTGAAAGGGCGACACATAAAACACCGCCATCATTCTTCCTATCTACGAAGGGGAATTAATTATTTCTGGCAGCCTTATTCAGCCACCAGCAAGGTCCGAATGAGATCGCCTCGTGACACGGTTCCATTCGTGGGACTGTATAACAGGCTCGGGGCGGCGGCCAATCCGTCGAGCATGAAGGCATTGCGCACCGCGTTCGATTCATTCTCGGCATCTGGCCCTCTCGAACGCAACAGCCACCCATGGGTGTGAATCGCTCCCCACAGGGGATGGCCCACGCGGAAACTGGCGAAATTGGTCCACGACACCCACTGGAGGGAGCCGCCTTGTCCCGTAATGTCGTGGGTGTAGAAGGCGTCCTGCGCCGGGATGTTGGTCAGATAGGCGATGGGCGTCGTCAGTGGGAAATAGCGGTCGGGATAGTCGATTTCCTGATCGTTGGCTGTTCGATGGGGTGGCCAGGCGCCGTGATCGAGATGATACGTCGCCATGGTGTCGGCCAGCGTGCGCAGGTCCGAAACCATCCGGGCGGTCTTGGCGCGGACCTGGGCCTCCAGAAAATTCGGCACGGCGATCAGGGCCAGAATGGCAATGATCGCGATCACGATCAGCAGTTCAATCAAGGTAAATCCCGGATAGGGCCGCTTGACGATAGGATTCATGATTTCTCTTCGGACGGCCTCTTCGAATTGGCATGACGGTTACCGGTCGCCGTCCGGTCCCGCACCCTAACAAAATGTCGGGGCGTGTCAAACCGGGGATTGGCTTGGAGGGAAGGGTTTCTTATTCCGATTCACTCTCCGACACGGTCTCTCGGTTCGGGCATAGGAGATGGCCGCGTTTTTGGAATTGAGTGTAGGGAGGCTCGGCCACGGACACGTCGCGCAGTTGTTGCAAGATCGATTCTTTCGCCATCGGGGCGAGGGTGGTTCTTTCGTCCTTGTCGCCCACATCGGCCCGCGCCCAGGTGGGATAATCGGCGCAGGCCCCTTCGGCGAATGGAAGGAGTCGGCCGTGAATCCCCGAAGCGATCAGTCCCACGGCAAAGGGCTGAATCGAATAGCGGCACAGGACAA
>JADFCT010000340.1 GCA_017161665.1 Candidatus Sumerlaeota bacterium | reverse complement strand
CGGTTCGAATCAATTTCCGTTGGAAGACTTCCATGTGTTGGGGAGCCAACAGATCCCGCGGCGCGCATTCCTGAGCCCGGCACAGCGCCGCCCCCACGGCCACAGCCTGTGCGCTGTGGGCGCAGGTCATCATGACACGTGTGGAGCCAAACGCTACGTGCGAGGCGCTGATGATTCGGCCCGCCAGAAAAAGGTTGTCCACCGTGCGGCTGTAGAGACACCGCCAGGGGATTTGATAGACGCCTTTTGAATGCCATTGATCACAGGCATTGCGATCGCTGTGGACGCCGTCGGCTGGATGGAGATCCAGAGCCCAGCCGCCATAGGACACGGCATCCGCGTGACGGCGCTGTTCCACCACGTCGCGCTGCGTCAGCATGTAGTCGCCCTCAAAGCGACGGCTTTCGCGCTTTCCGGGAATCATCCCCACCCATTCCAGCGTGCGGTTCGCGGCCTCCGGGAATTGACCGGAGTTCTTGATATAATCCCAGATCCCGTAAATGACACTCCACAGTTTCCATTTAATTGCCTCGGTCTCGTGGATCGTGTCCTTGCGCCCCCCGTATTCCACCCACCAGAGCTGACAGCCTTGGGTCTTGGCATCAAAAGTCCGGTACGGTCGGATCGATTCAATCTCTTTGTCGGCATAACTGGGCGCCACAAAGCGCACGGGCGCTCCTGTATCTTTTGTGTACATAAAAAGGGAATGGCCGAGCAACCGTCCATACGCCTCGTCGGGAGCAAATCGTTCGTCAAACTCATCCCGACTTTCGGCGCCCATTCGGAACGCGGCTCCCGCCAGATATCCGACAATGCCGTCTCCCGAGGCGTCGCAAAAAAACGGCGCCTTGAGTGTGTACAGTGTTGAGTTCTGGCTGTTGAAGGCCCGGACGCTCGCAATGCGCCCTGCGGCGTCGCCGGCGTTTTCCACACTGAAAACGGCTGTGTTCAGGAGCAATCGAATGCGCTTCTCTTCATAAACCTTTTCCAGAAGAATCGTATCAAAGAGAACGGGATTGCCTTCCCGGTTGCGGTAGAGGTTCTCGATCAGGATCTCGTCGATCACGCCCCCCTCGCGCGCCCAACGGTTATTGTTTCCCATATGGGAGGTGGCGCCCAACGCCCAGAGGCGGATCTCGCTGGACGCGTTGCCTCCCAGAACCGGACGGTCCTGCACGAGGATCACGCTCAAACCCTGTCGGGCGGCGGTGATGGCGCAGCAGGTTCCGGCCAGTCCCCCGCCGGTGATAACGAGATCGGCCTCCATCGTTTCCTGGCGGAGCGCTCGCCGCGAATCGCCGTTTATTTCCAGCAAAGACAAATCGCTTTCTCCTGGTGAATTTCTAATCGAGGACGCCTCGCTCAAACCCGTCGCGCCAGCGTTCGCGTAATCGTCTCGGCGGCTCGTTGGAGGGAGGGCAGACATTGTTTCACTTCGGCAGGCGTCAGGGCTTGTCCCTCATCCACATCGCGCGCCAAGGCGAGTCCTGCAATCGGGCGCTGACCAACCAGCACGGCGATCGAGCGAAGATTGGACGAGATGGCATATCCCAGTTGTCGAGCCGATTCCACGTGCCTTAATAATTCATCCATATCCGGCGCCGTCATGACGCCAGCGCCGGGAGCAGCGTAGAGTTCCTGAATCTGTTCCGATGTCAATTCCGTTAACAACATGACGCCAATACTGGATTGTTCCACCGGATACAGATTATGCGAGGCGATGCCCGGCGCGATCTGCTCTTCTGTATGCCCGTGATACAGATAGCATACATTTGTTCGCCACCGGACGCCCAGCGCGACGCGAAGGCCCGTTTCGGCGCCCAGTTTCCGCACAATTGGCAAGGCTCCATCCAGCAGGTGTGATCCACGCATACTCATGGCCGAAAGGACATGCAGCCCCGGACCGGGAATGTACTTGCGATCCGATGTCTGAATGGCCAATCCGATCGACTCCAATGTCGATAGGAAGCGATTGACCCGGGTATGCTCAATGCCCAGTTCCCGTCCCATTTCGCGACTGCCCACCGGCCGTTCCATGGCGCACAATTCCAGGATGCACTCCAGGCCGTCGATCAGGCTCTTGTTGCGTTGTGTCGTTTTTTTATTCGGTGGACTCATTTTCAGAGAATCCTGCTCCAGTGTGCCGTGCGATTATTCCGTGTTGGCGCCCTGCCACATCAGGATGTCGCCATTCGACGTTGTGCCATTCGTGGGGCTGTACTTCCAGGCGCTGAATTTGCCATTCGTCGGATCCATGGATGTGTCGGCATAATAGGCCACCCACCAGTCGGAAACCCGATTGGTGGGATCCGGGCCCTTGCGCTTGTCGGGGCCTTGGGAGGCCAGCACCCATTCCGACCAGTGATTCTTCGGCACATTGGGATTATAGTCCAGCCAGTGCCGGATATTGACATAGTGAATACTGTATGCCAGCCCCTGTTGCCCCAGAACCCATCCGAATTCATCGTGCTCGGTATTGTTTGGAACAAAGGGATCGGCCAGATCCACACTGGTGATGTATTGTTGGGGTGTGGTCAGCATGGTGACCTGGCTGATGCCGCCCGATCCCCACGAACTGACGGCCCCGCCGCGGCCAATACACAAAGGGAACGCGCTATGATCGATCCGATACGATTCCAGAGCGGTGCTCAGGGAGCGCATATCCCCATAGACTCGGCTGACTTTGGCGCGGGTCTGCGCCTCCAGAAAGTTGGGCACGGCGATCAGGGCCAAAATGGCAATAATGGCAATGACAATAAGCAATTCGATTAATGTAAATCCTTTACGTGCGAACATTTCATTTCCTCTTCGTTTGGGGTGAACGCCGCCGGCGCCGTTGGCGCGGCGCTTCGGGAGTCGGGGGGGGGCGCCGCCGGGCGTTTCGCCCGGGGCGCCCCGGCTTGATCCATCAAGCCCTGTGAGACTACATGGGCAACAGGGGCACGTTCCCCAGTGTCCAGTTGAACAGGATGACCGCATCCAGATTGTTAACAAATCCGTTGCGATCGATGTCACCGCGTTCCAGGTGGGAGATGTTTGCCAACGGCACGTTGCCTAACGTGTAGTTGAACATGATGATGGCGTCGAGGTTGTTGGCCCGTTCATTCCCGTCGATGTTCCCCAGCGACGGAACGACATTGGCGTCGTCGGCTGCCGATCCCATGAGGATTTCATACGCGTCGGTAAACCGGTCGCCGTCCGCGTCGGCCGTGGTGTCATCGGGATCCCATGTGGCCGGCACGCCGTCGCCATCCGCATCCGTGAACGTCCCATCGGCCGGCGAGCCGGCATCCAGCGGATCCGTACCCATGACATGGACTTCCATGCCATCCAGGAAACCGTCCCCGTCGGTGTCGCGGTTCCGTGGATCGGTCATGGCGAGTGTGGAAACCGTGATCGACTGGCAATCGCCTGGATCTTCCTCTCCGTCAAACAACCCGTCGGCGTCGGTGTCGGCCAGAATCAGATTGGTCTCAACGCCCAGCGCTAAAATGGTCGAATCGGTCGTCTCGCAATCGTCTGGTTTCCCGTCGCCATCGGTATCGACATCCGGCGCCACCGTGGCGGTGGGCGTCGGTGTCGGCTCAGCGGTGGGCGTGGCGGGTTCGGTTGGTTGAATGGTTGGCGTCGGTGTGGGCGCGAGTGGCGGCGTGGGGGTTGGCTCAACGACCGGTGTCGGCGTCGCCTCCGGTTCGACCGGTGGCATGGATGTCACGCCGTTCACAACGATATTGTCGAAGGTGGCGATCACGTTGCGTTCGGCGCCCGAGGCAATGGAAGCCGCGAGGCCCACATAGACATTGGCGCCCAATTCGACAGTCATCGGATCGCCAATGGGCGTCCAGGAGCCATCCGTCCCGTCAGGGGACACGGAACTGGTAAAGACC
>JADFCT010000339.1 GCA_017161665.1 Candidatus Sumerlaeota bacterium | reverse complement strand
GCGCTTACAGAAGCCATGTCAGGCTCTGGACAAACACAAAAGCCGTATGGCCATGCGCCCACGAGAGAAAAAAGGGGATTTATTTTCTTCCGCATCCCTAATCCAAAATCGGCGCCGCGCCCCGGCGTTCTTTGTGTCGTCGCGCCTTGGCGATTCGCAGAACCATCTTCTTTTCCTTCGATTCTTCATGGTTCAAAAAAAAAACCACCGCAACCGCGCTGCGCCCCGGCGACTGCACGGACAATCTGCCCGTGTTACAAATGGCGTCTCGACGTCCTTTTGACCCTTGGTCGTCCTCAGCGACAAGGACATGGCCAACACAAGGGTCATTCCTTCGGATTTTAATTCGGGATACCGGATAAAGCCATGCAAATATCCCCCATTCCGGCGCCTGGGTCGAGTTTTTGCTCCGATCGGCGGATTTTTTCCTTGAAACGTAAACCCGCTATCGGATTTACTACGTGGCCCTTGTGTGAGAGATGGTCTCACGCGGGCGATATGTATTCTCTGGAACAAGCAGGTGAATCGTCATGGCTAAAGCGGCTAATCGAATCAACATTCAACTCGAATGCACGTCCTGCCGGACGAGTGGCGTGCCGGGGGTGTCTCGCTACGTCACGACCAAGAACCGTCGAACCATGACGGGCCGGTTGGAATTGCAAAAATATTGTCGGTACGAGCGCAAGCACACGCTTCATAAAGAGATCAAGTAGTTCCGCGGCGACGTGAATCCGTCCCGCCAAGGAGCCGGCAATGGTCAGCCCTGATCTTTTGAAAATTCTCGCCTGTCCGGACTGCAAAACGTCTGTGGTCCCGGACGGCGAAGCATTGGTATGCGCCAACGACCAGTGTCGCCGGCAGTATCGTATTGAGGACGATATCCCCGTCATGTTGATCGACGAATCCAACGTCCTGACCCCCGAGGAGTGGGCCCAAACGCCCGCCGCCTCGGCCAGCGCCTAATTCGATCAAAATCCGACGAATCGCAAGGCCCGGCTGAACGGCCGGGCTTTTTTCTATTGTTGACAGGATTTACGGGATAAACAGGATACTTCTTTTTTTCGGCAAAGCCGAAAAATAAAAATCCTGTTTATCCCGTAAATCCTGTCTGAAAAAAAAGAGAAGAAGAACAATGGTAAAGGATCCTTTCCATTCGGAGGCGCCGCTCGATGACGCTTTGCGGACGGTTTTTGGCCATGCCGCCTTTCGTCCGCGACAGCGACCGCCCATCGATTCCATCCTGGGGCGAAAGGATACCCTGGTGGTCATGCCGACCGGCGAAGGCAAGTCGCTGCTCTATCAACTGCCCGCCGCCGTCTTGAGCGGAACGACGCTGGTCGTCAGTCCCCTGATTGCCCTGATGGAGGACCAGACGCGCAAACTCCAATCCCTGGGGCTGGCCGCCGAGTGCCTGCACAGCCGGCTGACGCCGACGGAACGCCAGCGGCGTCTGGAGCGCGCGGCCCGGGGTGAATTAAAACTCCTTTATCTCACGCCCGAGCGGTTCCGCGTCCCGGCCTTTCAGGAAATCCTGCCCCACCTGGACATCCCCCTTTTCGCCGTGGATGAGGCCCATTGTGTTTCGCAATGGGGACACGACTTCCGCCCCGAGTACTCCCGGCTGGGGGAAATCCGTCGGGCTTTGCCCGGAAGGCCGCCCCTGATCGCCCTGACGGCCACCGCGCCGCCGCGTGTTCTGGACGACATCCTCCTTCAATTGCGTCTGGACGAACCGGCGATTTTCAACCACGGCATCGAACGGCCCAACCTCTTCCTGTCCGTCCAGTACTGTCACGATCGCCCCGATAAGGTTCAACGCCTGATCGACCGGCTCCGGCGGGTGGGCGGCGCGGCCATTGTGTATTGCGCCCTGATCGCCGACCTGCTGGAACTGGAGGCGGAACTTCGCGTCGCTGGATTCGCGCCCGAAATCTACCATGGTAAAATGACCGCCGACGAGCGCGAAACCCAGCTCCTGCGTTTCCTCCGATCCCCGAAGCCGCTCATGGTAGCCACCAACGCCTTCGGCATGGGCGTGGACCGGGCCGACATCCGCGCCGTCTATCACTTCAATATCCCCGGTCGGCTGGAAAGTTATTATCAGGAAATCGGTCGCGTGGGTCGTGACGGGGCGCCGTCGTTGTGCGAGTTATTGTATACCGAAGACGACCTGGCCACCCATCGACAGTTTATCCGCTGGAACAATCCGGAGCCGGATTTCCTCTTCCGTCTGTCGAACCTGCTCGAGGCGCGTCGCGATTGCCTGCGGGACATGGATAGGGAGTATTTCCGCGAACAGTTGGTTTACAAGGATCGCGGCGATCGGCGGCTGGAGACGGCGCTGCGGCTCTTTCGCTCCTGGGGGGTGGTGGACGGCTGTTTTGAAGATCGCGACATCACCTTTGTCCGTCCCCTGGATGAAGACCTGCTGACGGCGCATCTCCGTCCGGACAAGGAGCGCGCGGCGCTGGAAGCCCTGCTGGTCATGGCCCGATTCGCAACGAACACGGACGATTGCCGCAAGGATCAGTTGAGCGACTACTTCGGCGTTCCGCCGACGCCCTGCGCGAGAGGGTGTGATGTCTGCCGACCGGCGCCCGACTGGCTGGAAGAACATCATCCACAGACGGCCCCGGCCCCTGCGCCTCCTGGGAAAATGACAGGCTCACGACGCAAGCGCAACACCCGGACGCGGACCGAGAAACCCATGGACCTCGCCCCGCCCGTGGCGCCCTGGACTCGAGGGGAATGGGTCCGGATTCGTGGACGCTTTGCCTGTGTGCTCTCGGCGCAACGCGACGCAGGGGGAGGCTATATCCTGGGCGTGGAGTACGCCGACAGCTTACTGCGGACTGAAATCCATACCCGTCGCGTCCAGGTGGAAAAAGTACGGGATTAATCAGCGATTCGGAAAAAATAATTCCTCATTGTTTCACTCTGCGAGACCTCAGTGTTCTTGTATTACAATATGTCCACATCTCGTATAGCGGATTCGGCAATTTCGCGGATGCCGTCTTCGGTGAAGGTCATGTCCAGCCCCTCCGTGGCCATGAGGGCGCCGGATTCTTTGGTCAAGGAATGCGTCGGCTCCGGGAGGATGCGGACAAAGTCGTCAGCGGTCAGATCCTTGAGTACCACGCGCAGGGGGAAGCGCCCATGAAGTTCAGGGGGGAGGGCAAGCCGAAATTTAAATAAGCCCAAACCTTCAAAATTACAAATGTGAAGTACACGTATCGGATCCTTATCTTAGGGCCTGCGCAACAATAACTGTCCTATTTGGACGACCGTTTGACTTTAATTGTATAATTCCATTCTCCATGAAATTCATGACGATGTAGATTTACACGATTCATTTCCTCATCGCTGACTTTTATCCCTTTTTCATAATAGTTTTCATCAATCGCAGAGCGTACTATCAATCCGGGATTCGTGGTCGTTGCGGAAATGAGTTGAACGATTGTTTGCAAATCCTTCAAGGGTTTTCCACGCCAATTTTGCGTGATAAAACTAAATAGCCGATGTTCGATTTTATTCCATTTGCTCGTTCCCGGAGGAAAATGACCGACAGTAATATTCAGACCGATTTGATTAGCCAACTGTTGAATAGATAATTTCCACAGACGCGTTCGCCAACCATTGCTGCCGCCTGCGTCCGCAGTAACGAAAAGGCGCGTTGCTCTGGGAAAACGGTGTTGCCCCATTTCCTGCCACCAACGTCCAATGCTATTGGTGGCGAATTGCGCGGTATCATGATTAATTCCGACGCTTACCCATCCTTCGTTCGAACCGATGTCATAAACTCCATATGGGACGGCTTTGCCCAGATCTTTGTCGGGGAAATCATGGGTTCGCGTTTCTTCAGGTTTTCCTTTTGGGCGGTATTCTCGCCCGACA